>NZ_QGKR01000234.1 GCF_003172955.1 Micromonospora acroterricola
ACGCGCCTTATCGTCGGCAGCGTCAGATGTGTAAAAGAGACAGACCTCGGCCTCGGCGTACCGCTCCAGGGGAACGGTCTTCAGCTCGCGGGTCGCCTCGGCGAGGGGCACCCGGACGATGTCCGTGCTCTGCATCGCGACCATCTTGCCCCAGTCGCCCTCGTGCACCGCGTCGATGGCCTGCAGGCCCAGGCGGGTGGCGAGCACCCGGTCGAACGCGGTCGGGGTGCCACCGCGCTGGATGTGGCCCAGCACCACGGTGCGGGCCTCCTTGCCGGTCTTGGCCTCCAGCTGCTCGGCGAGCCACTGGCCGATGCCACCGAGGCGGACGTGGCCGAACGAGTCCAGCTCCTGGTTGGCCAGCACCATCTGGCCGTCCAGTGGCTGGGCGCCCTCGGCGACCACCACGATCGGGGCGTACTGGTGCTGGAAGCGCTTCTCGACGTAGCCGGCCACCTGGTCGACGTCGAACTGCCGCTCCGGGAGCAGGATGACGTTGGCGCCACCGGCCAGGCCGGCGTGCAGGGCGATCCAGCCGGCGTGCCGGCCCATGACCTCGACGACCAGCGTGCGGTGGTGACTCTCCGCGGTGGTGTGCAGCCGGTCGATGGCCTCCATCGCGATGTTGACCGCGGTGTCGAAGCCGAAGGTGTAGTCGGTGGCGCCGAGGTCGTTGTCGATGGTCTTCGGGACGCCGACCACGTGCACGCCCAGCTCGTAGAGCTGGGTGGCCACGCCGAGGGTGTCCTCGCCGCCGATCGCGATCAGGGCGTCCACGCCCTGCGCGGCGAGGTTGTCCTTGATCCGCTCGACGCCGTTCTCGATCTTGAACGGGTTGGTCCGGGACGAGCCGAGGATGGTGCCGCCGCGGGGCAGGATGCCGCGGACGTCGGCGATGTCCAGGGGCCGGGACAGGCCCTCCAGCGGGCCCTTCCAGCCGTCCCGGAAGCCCACGAACTCGTGACCGTAAGTGGCGACGCCCTTGCGGACCACCGCCCGGATGACCGCGTTGAGACCCGGGCAGTCGCCGCCGCCGGTGAGCACGCCGATACGCATGATCCGCTCATCCTCCTGGAGCATCAGGTAAAGCCCGATAAGCCCCAGGATATGTGTCAGGTCAGACCATCGGCGCCGTTGCCGGCCCGGGGCGGGCCGTCACTGCGCACTGTAGTCGGCCCACCTGGACACCGACAGCGCGCCCCGGGGACGACCCGCCCCGGGACACGGGTCAGTAGGCGACCTCGTGGCTCTCGCCGGCCTTTGGGGGTCGGCCGGTGACCGCGGCCCTGGCGAAGCCGAGCAGGTTGACCACCGTGCTGCTGGGCGAGTCCCAGTACTCGGCGGAGCTGGCGTGCACCTTGATCATCGTCAGGCCGGGGGTGTCCAGCCCGTCGGGGAACCAGGCCTTGAGCAGCGGGTTCCACAGGTGCTCGGCGCGAGCCCGGTCGAACCCCTCGGAGGCGGTGCCGGAGACCGACACCCAGGCGTTGTGCCTCTGATCGGAGAAGGCGACGTTGACCTCGGGGTTCACCCGGATCTGGCGGACCTTCGCCGAGTCCCCGTAGGCGAAGAACCACAGATCGCCGTCGAACTCCGCCTCCTGGAGGCCCATCGGCCGGCTCACCTGCCGCCCGTCCAGGGCGATCGTGGTGAGCATGCAGATCCGTGCGGCCCGAGCCAGCTCGGTGACCCGACCGCGGGCCTCCGCGGCGCTCGTCGGCTCATTGCTCATAGCGCTCTCCCTCCGCTCGGCTTTCCCACCGATGCCCGGGACAGAACCGGTCAAACCTCCGGCGTCACGACCGTCACCGGGCCGTCATGGCTCGCCAGCGTGCCAGGTTGTGGCGGGCGTCGACCAGAGCGTCGTGCCGGGCCGCGTCCGCGTCCGGCAGAGGCGGTCGGCCCCGGTCGTCCCAGAGCTGGCGCAGCTCCTTGGTGAACCGGGGAATCTCCCGGGGCAGCGCCGGCATCGCGCCCCAGAGCTGGGCGAGCACCACGTGGTCGTACGCGGCGTACCAGGCCCACAGCTCCAACTGCTCCCCCGGCCGGTCCCGGATCGGCTCCATGAGGAAGTCGTACAGATCGTCGCGGATGCGCTCCCGTGAGCGCCAGGCCCGGTCGGCCGGCGAGGGCAGCTTGTCCAGCACGTTGCGCCGCACCCACGGCACGGCACGGGAGTCGTCGAACTGGGTGGAGACCGCGTAGAACTCGCGGCCGTACTCGTCGACGACACCGATCGAGACGAGGTCGACGACCTGGCCGTCCTCGATGAACTCGCAGTCGTAGAAGTAGCGGTAGACCATTCCCGCCATCCTCGCCCACCCCCGTCCGGCGCTGACCGGCGGGGGCCCGCGGACGGCAGGGCGCCGAGCCGGCACAGACCCGCGCCGGCGGCCCGGACCGGCACCTCACGAGGTCGTACGCCGCAGCTCGCGACGGTCACGGAAGTGCTTCGAGGGGTGTACAGCAAGCGACCGGACCGTCATGATCTGATGTGTACCGCTACCGGACGCCGAGCCGGTGTCAGTTCACCTTGTCGGGGCCATCAGGTTCGCCCGGTGAGCGAGTTGTGGTCCTTGACCGGGGAGGGGTTGGGCCGTGGAGGTTCGCCTGCCGGAGCCGGGTGATGCGCTCACGGGTGTCGAAATGTTCGCCGGGCTGGAGCCCGAGGTGCGGCAGCGTGTCATCGCCGCCGCCGTTCCGCGCACCTACCGCAAGGGCCAACTGCTGTTCGTGGAGAACGACCCGGGCGAGTCGCTGATCGTGCTGCGCCGCGGCGCGGTGGCCGTCTTCCGCACCGCACCCACCGGCGAGCGTGCCGTGCTGTCGGTGATCCGTCCGCCCGATGTGCTCGGCGAGGTCTCCCTGCTCGACGCCTCCACCCGGTCCGCCTCCGCGGAGGCCATCGAGGACTGCGCGGCGCTCGCGCTCTCCCGGGGGGCCTTCATGGAGCTGGTGCACTCCAACCCGCGCATCCTGGACGCGGTGATGCGCTCACTGGGCGGGCTGATCCGCCGGCTCACCGAGCAGAACGCCGACCACGTCTTCCTCGACCTGCCCGGTCGGGTGGCCAAGACGCTGGTCCGGCTGGCCGGCGAGAGCCAGGCGCCGATGATCACGATCGAGCTCAACCAGAGCCAGCTGGCCGAGATGGCTGGCGGCTCCCGGCAGAGCGTCAACCAGGCGATCGGCTCGTTCGCCAGCCGCGGCTGGCTGCGTACCGAGGGGCGCCGCATCGTGGTGACCGACGTCGCCGCGCTGCGCCGGCGCGCCGGCATGAACGACCGCTGATTCACCGCCGCCAGCGGCAGGACACGAAACGGCCGGGTCACCCGTGGGCGACCCGGCCGCGTCGTCGCGTCACCGGTGCGGAGTCAGACTCCCGAGCTGCCCGGGCCGGCCCACTTGTCCGGGCCCTTGCCGTCACCGTCCGGGCCGTGGGACTGCTCGATGACGATGCCCTCGGCCTGCAGCGTGGCGAGGGTGGCCGCGTCGACGTCCACCGAGTCACCCGCGGAGTGGTTGACCCCGTTGCCGTCGGTCCAGTTGCTCTCCAGCTTGACGTACACCATTGACCTGTCCCCCTCTGGTCCCTGATCGACATGTGGCTGCCTGAATCTAGTCCGTCCGACCGCTTGTGGACTGTCCACAAGCCAACAGGCCGGTACCTGACAGCGACGCCGACGGTGATAATTCCTCCGACGGGACGCCTCTGAGCGTCGGCCGGTTCGCCAGTGGAGGGTGTCATCGCCGCGCAGTGTGGGCGCTGTGGTCGTACGGCCGCCGACGGCGACCGCTTCTGCGGTGGCTGCGGCGCCGAGCTGGGCGCGGTGTGCCCGCACTGCCTGCGTCCGCTCGCCCCGGACGTCACGTTCTGCACCTCGTGCGGGTCGCCCCGGCCGGGCGCGGACCGGCCGGCCGCGGTCAGCCCGCAGGAGGACCGCCGCCGGGTGAGTGTGCTCTTCGTCGACCTGATCGACTTCACCCCGTACGTCGAGCGGGCCGACCCGGAGCAGGTCCGCGGCATGCAGACCGGCTTCTTCTCCGCGGCACGACGGGTGGTCGGCCAGTACGGCGGGGTGGTGGAGAAGTACATCGGTGACGCGGTGATGGCGCTGTTCGGCGCCCCGATCGCCACCGAGACCGACGCGTTGCGCTGCGTACGGGCCGGGTTGGAGCTGCAACGGGTGCTCACCCGGTTCGCACCGACGGGCAGCACCGAGCTGCGGTTCCGCGTCGGGGTGGCCACCGGCGAGGCGCTGGTCGACGTGGCCGCGGCCCGCGACGGCGGGCAGGCGATCGTGGCCGGCGACGTGGTCAACACCGCCTCCCGGATGCAGTCGGTCGCGCCGCCGGGCGGGGTGCTGGTCTGCGGCGCCACGCACGCGTTGACCAAGGACGCGATCCGCTACGAGGAGCAGCCCCCGGTCACCCTGCGCGGCCGCTCGACGCCGACCGAGGTGTGGCTCGCCCTGTCCCCGCTGCGCCGCCAGCCGACCGACCGGGAGCCGGACACCACGCCGCTGGTCGACCGGGAACACGAGCTGGGCATGCTGGTCAACGCCCTGCACCGGTCACTGCGCGACCGGCTGCCGCAGGTCGTGACCATCTTCGGCCGGGCCGGCATCGGCAAGAGCCGGCTGCTGCGGGAGCTCTACCGGCACACCGGCCGGCTGGTCGACGAGCCGTTGACGTGGCGCACCGGACGCTGCCCGCCATTCGGGGAGAACGTCACGTTCGCCGCGCTCGCCGACATCGTCAAGTCCGAGGCCGGCATCCTGGACACCGACCCGGCCGGCAGCGCGGCCCAGCGGCTGGCCTCGGCGGTCGGCGAGCTGATCGGCCCGGGCGAACGGGACCGGGTGGTGGACGCGCTGCGCCCGCTGGTCGGGCTGCCCGGCACTCCGCTGCCGGCGGAGGAGGCCGAGTCGGCCTGGCGGCGCTTCCTGCTGGCGCTGGCCGCCCGCCGCCCCACCGTGCTGGTCTTCGAGGACCTGCACTGGGCCGACGACGCGATGCTGCGCTTCGTGGAGCTGCTCGGCGCGGCGGCCCGGGAGGTGCCGCTGCTGCTGCTCTGCACGGCCCGCCCCGAGCTGGTCGACCGGGACCCGAGCTGGGCCGGCACCATCACCGGTTCGGTGACGATCACCCTGCCGCCGCTGCGCGACACCGGGATCGCCGCGCTGTACGCGCACCTGTTCGGCCAGGCGGCGTTCTCCGCCGACATGTTGAGCCCGCTGATCGAGGTGGCCGGCGGCAACCCCCTCTACGCCCACGAGTACGTCCGGATGCTGATCGAGCAGGGCGCGCTCCGCCAGTCGGGGCGGGGCTGGTCGCTGGACAAGCAGCTCGAGCTGACCATGCCGGAGAGCGTGCACGCCGTCATCGCCAACCGGGTGGACCTGCTGGACGCCAAGGACCGCTCGGTGCTGCTGGCCGCGTCGGTGGTGGGGGTGCAGTTCTGGCCGGGCGCGGTGGCCGCCGCGCTGGGGCAGCAGGTCGAGTCGGTGGAGCGCTCGTTGCGCCGGCTGGAGCAGCGCGACTTCGTGCACGAGCAGGCGGCGTCGACGATGGCCGGGCAGGCGGAGTTCCGGTTCCGCCACGTGCTGGTGCGCGACGTCTGCTACCAGCGGCTGCCGCGTACCGAGCGGGTGGCCCGGCACGAGCGGGCGGCGGACTGGCTCGACGCGTTGTCGCACAGCCGCGACACCGATCTGGCCGAGGTGCTCGCGCACCACCGCTGGGCGGCGCACGAGATCGCGCGCTCGCTCGGCATGCAGGTCCGGCGGTACGCGGGGCCGGCGCGGCAGGCGCTGCACCGGGCGGCCCGCCGGGCGTACGCGCTGCACGGGCTGGACGCGGCGGCCAGCCACGCGGGCCGGGCCCTGGGTCTGGCCGACGACAGCGACCCGGTGGGCCGGCTCCAGCTGGAGCTGCTCAGCACCGAGATCTCGTTCTACCGGGACGGCAACGCCTTCCTCTCGGGCGGAGGGGCGGAGCAGGTGCACGCGCTCGCCGACCGGCTGCTGGCGCACGGCGACGACGCCTGTGCGGCCCGGGCGTGGACGCTGCTCGGGCAGGCCGCCTGGCTGCGCGCCGACCGCGGCGACGCGCTGGCCTGCCTGGACCGCGCGGTGCAGCTGTTCGAGCCACTTCCGGACAGCCCGCAGAAGGCGGACGCGTACGCGGAGCTGGGCCGGTTGCACATGCTCAACTACGAGCGGGACCCGGCCGTGGCGGCGGCGGACACCGCGGCGGAGATCGCCGAGCGGCTGGGTCTGACCGAGACCCGCACCAACGCGCGGATCACCGCGGCCACCGCCCGCTACCAGTCCGGCGACCGGGTCGGCCTGGACGAGCTGCACGCCATCGTCGAGTTCAGCCGGGCCGGTCAGCTCCTCGCGCTGCCCCGGGCCACCCAGAACCTCGCGTGGGCGATCCGGGAGGAGGGCGACTGGCTGCGCTCCGACGCCCTGCTCTCGGCCGCGCCGGCCCGCACCGCCAGCGGCCAGACGCTGACCACCAGCTACTCGGCGGAGGCGATGCGGGCCTGGTTCGACGGCGACTTCGGCCGGCTGCTCGCCGCCGCGGAGGCGTTCGTGGACACCCCGACCGGCAGCTGGGACATGCAGGTGCGGGGGCTGCGCTGCTGCCTGCTGGTGCTGCGCGACGACGAGGATCCGGACGACGTGGCCGACGCCCTGACCACCGCGCGACGCAGCGGGTTCCACCGGCTGCACTGGACGATGCTGAGCATGGCCGCTCTGTGCCGGGCGCTGCAGGGCCGCGACGCCGAGGCGGCGGAGCTGATCGACGAGCTGGGCCGGTCCTGGTCGGCGGTGCCGGCGCTGGCCAGCGGGGAGTGGATCGCCGCGGCCGCGTACGCCGCCGCCCTTGCCGGCCGGGACGCCGCGGTGCGGGTCCGGGCGATGCTCGACCGGGTCGGTCACCGGACGCCCTGGTCGGAGGCGGCGCTGCGGACCGTGACGGCGGCCGTGGCCTCGGCCGACGGTGACCACCGGCGCGCGGCCGAGCTGCACCTGGCCGCCGCCGAGACCTACGGCCGAATCCCGGACGTCAGCGACCGGGTGCTGGCGCTGGCGTTCGCGGCGGCGGAGCTGACCCGCGCCGGCGACCCGGCGTCCGCCCGGGTGCCGCGCGCCGAGGTGCGGACGTTCGCGCTGCGCAACGACGCCCCGGGGCTGTTGGCGCTGGCCGGCCGGCCGATCACGCCGGCCGGGCCGGCGATCGCCTGCTGAGCCGGGCTCAGGCGGCGACCGGCACGGGCACGGGCCTGGGTTCCTTGAGCTTCTGCGCGTAGATGTCGACGTACTCCCGGCCGGAGAGCTCCATCAGCTCGTACATGATCTCGTCGGTGACCGCGCGCTCGACGAACCGGTCACCGGCGAGACCGGCGTAGCGGGAGAAGTCCAGCGGGGCGCCGAAACGGATCTTGACCCGGGCGACCTTGGGGATGAGCTTGCCCGGCGGTTGGATCTCGTCGGCGTTGAGCATCACCACGGGCACCACCGGCGCGCCGCTCTCCAGCGCGAGCCGCGCCACCCCGGTCTTGCCCCGGTAGAGCCGCCCGTCCGGGGAGCGGGTCCCCTCCGGGTAGATGCCGGCCACTCCGCCGGCCCGCAGCACCTGCAGCTGGGTGTCCAGCGCCGCGCGGGCCGCCCGGCCGCCGGAGCGGTCCACCGGGATGGTGCCGGTGCCGACAAAGAACATCCTGGTCAGCCAGCCCTTGATCCCCTTGCCGGTGAAGTACTCGGCCTTGGCCACGAAGGTGACCTTCCGCGGGGTGATCAGCGGCGTGAAGATCGAGTCGGAGAAGGAGAGGTGGTTGCTGGCCAGGATCACCGGACCGGTCCTCGGCACGTTGTGCAGGCCCTCCACCTGCGGCCGGAAGATCAGCTTGAGCAGCGGACCGAGGATGACGTACTTCAACAGCCAGTACAGCACCGGCGTCCTTCCCGTGGCGTCGTCAGACGGCGCCCGCGCGCCGGTGTGGCCCTCTTCCGGGCGGCGCCGCCGTCGCCGACGAGCGTACGAAGCGCGGGCCGCCCACCACAACGGATGCCCGGGCCGGCTTCCGCCGCTTCCTCCGCAAGAACGGACAAAGGGGCATGGCCGCGACCAGCGGCAGGGGTGCTGACTTTGGAAGACGCGACACAACGCACTCCCGGAACCGGCCCCTGACGTGTCACGATTCAGAGCACGGCGTGCGGACGGGCGTCGAGGGGGCTGGGCGGCCGCGCCGGAAGGCGCGTTGAGGAGGATGTCCGGGTGTCAGCGGGTGGGGCCCGCCGGGGACGGCGGGACAACGGGCTCGACGCGAGCGAGTACGCCGTCGTCGGCGACGTCGATCCGCGCGTCGGCGAGCACCTGCTCGACGTGCTGGCCGCCGGCGGGATCGCCGCCTACCTGCAACCCTCCGCCGACCTCAACCCGGTCACCCGCACCACCACGGTCCCGGCCCGCCCGGTCGACCGGCTCTACGTCGACCGCTCGCACCTGACCACCGCGCGCGACTACCTCACCCAGCTCGCCGACGAGACCGCCCCCGAGCAGCCACCGGCCCGCGACGAACCGGACATCGACGCCGAGTGGGCCCGGATCGTCGCCGGCTTCCACAGCACCTCGGCCGTCGGGGAGCACCCGTGGCCGGCCGCGGAGGACGTGGACGACCGGGACGAGCCGGCCACCGGTCCGCTGGCCCGCTCCGGCACCGACGAGGCCGGGCCGACCGCCACCGACGTCCGCCGGCTACCGTCCGCCACCGACATCTCCGGGATCTCGGTCGGGCGCGGCACCCGGCCGGACGAGCCGTCGCTGCTGGACGGGCTGGACACCTTCGGCGCCGACCTGCCCGACGACGAGGATGACGACGAGGGCTACCACCCTCCCCCGCCGCCCCCGCTGCCCCGGGTCTCCAAGTACGCGGCGGTCGGGGCGCTCGCGGTGATCGTCGGGTTCGTGCTCTTCCTCTTCCCGTCGCTGCTGCCGATCGACCGCTCGGCGGTCACCCTGTTCGGGTTCACCGGCATCCTGGCCGGTTTCGTCACGCTGATCTGGCGACTCCGTCCCGGCGACGAGGACGATGACGACCCGGACAACGGCGCCGTCGTCTGAGGCTTGCGCACCGCCCGCCGACCGGATACCGGGACGGCTCCGCCCCGCCCCGGACGTAACAGTGGTGTAACTTACTGTCAGTAGGAATACCGCCGTACGTCACTTCCCCCGCTGACTGACCGGTTTTCCCTTGCTCGTGGCGGTCAGTCCTCTGCTGATCGGAATGCCCGAGATGCGACAGAGCTCCCTCGTGGTGGTAGCCAACCGCCTTCCCATCGACGACAGCGTGGCGCCCGACGGGGCCTGCGAATGGCGGCGCAGCCCGGGAGGGCTGGTCGGCGCACTGCACCCCCTGCTGCGGCACACCCCGGCGACGTGGGTCGGCTGGGCCGGCGGCGCCGGGTCGGCTCCCGCGCTGCCGGACGTGGACGGCGTCCGGATGCACACCGTCGCCCTCAGCCGCGACGACCTGCGTGACCACTACGAGGGGTTCTCCAACGCCACCCTCTGGCCGCTCTACCACGACGCCGTCGAGCAGCCGCAGCACCACCGCCGGTGGTGGGAGGCGTACCAGCGGGTCAACCAGCGCTTCGCCGAGGCGACCGCCGAGGTGGCGGAGCAGGGCGGAATCGTCTGGGTGCAGGACTACCACCTGCAACTGGTCCCGGGGCTGCTCCGCGCGCTCCGGCCGGACCTGCGCATCGGCTTCTTCCTGCACGTGCCGTTCCCGCCGCCGGAGCTGTTCATGCAGCTGCCCCGTCGGGCCGAGCTGCTGCGCGGCATGCTCGGCGCCGACCTGGTCGGCTTCCAGCGCGCACAGGCCGCGCACAACTTCGCCCAACTGGTCACCAAGGTGCTGGAGCTGCCCGCCACTGACCGGCGCATCGGGATCGACGACCGGGTGGTGCGCATCGGCGCGTTCCCGGTCTCCATCGACACCGCCGAGATGGCCGCGCTCGCCGCCCGCCCGGAGGTGGCCGCCCGCGCCCGCAGGCTGCGCCGGGACCTCGGCGATCCCCGGCAGGTCATCCTCAGCGTGGATCGGATGGACTACACCAAGGGGATCGAGCAGCGGCTCAAGGCGTACAGCGAGCTGCTCGCCAGCGGCGACGTCAAGGTCCGCGACACGGTGCTGGTGCAGGTCGCCATGCCGAGCCGGGAACGCGTCGGCCAGTACCAGATCCTGCGCGAGCGCATCGAACGCGAGGTGGGCCGGATCAACGGCGAGTTCGGCCGCGTCGGCGAGCCGGCCATCCACTACCTCACCCAGCCCTTCGACCGGGCCGAGCTGGCCGCCCTCTACCGGGTCGCCGACGTCATGGCGGTGACCCCGCTGCGCGACGGGATGAACCTCGTCGCCAAGGAGTACGTCGCCGCCCGGGTGGACGGCGCGGGCGCGCTGCTGCTCAGCGAGTTCGCCGGCACCGCGGCCGAACTGCCCGAGGCGTACCTGGTCAACCCGCACGACCTGGAGGGGCTCAAGCAGGGGCTGTGCGCGGCGCTGCGGGCCAGCCCGACCGACGTCGGGCAACGGATGCGGGCCATGCGCGCCTACCTGCACCAGCACGACATCCGGGCCTGGGCCCGCTCCTACCTCAGCGCGCTGGACGAGGCGGGCGCCCTGATCAACCGCCTGGCCAGCACCGACGGCACGCTGGACGGCGCCGCCCGCGTGCCGGCCCCCGCGACCCCGGCCGCAAGCCCCGCCACCCACCACGCCGGCGGCTGACCGGCGCGCTCAGTGCACTGCGGGCTCCTTCTCCAGCCAGTCCAGGATCGCGTCGATCGGCTCCACCCAACGCGCGTCCAGCATCAGGTCGTGACCCATCCCCGGGAAGAGCAGCGGCGCCGAGCCGTACCGGCGGGCCACCCGGTTCAACGTCGACGTCGGCACCACCCGGTCGTCCGGGCTGCCCAGCACCAGCACCGGCGGCGCGCCCACGGCCGGCTCGGCCCCCGGCTCGCCCAGCAGCGCCCACTGCGCCCGCCGGCCGGCCCGACCGAGCCGGGCGACGTGACGCCGGGCCTCCTCGTCCGGCAGGTCCCGGCTGAACAGCTGGCCACGGCTGAGCCGAAGCGGCCCGCCGAACACCGCCGGCAACGTGCCCGCCGGGTTGCGACGGACCGCCGCGCCGAGCACTCCCCACCCGCCGAACACCGGCGCCACCAGCACCGCGCTCCGCGCCGGATAGCGGGCCAACGCGTGCGCCACCACCAGCGCCCCGGCGCCGTGCCCCACCAGCACCGCCTGACGCGGCAGGCCCGCGGCCACCTGGACGACATCGTGGGCGTACGCGCGCAGCGTCGCCTCGGGCGCCGGCTCGCTGGCGCCGTGCCCGCGCAGGCTCATCGCGTACGCCGGGAACCCCCGCGACGCCGCGTGCCCCAGCCAGTGTTCGGCGAACGCCCACGCACCGTGCCCGAAGCCGGGGACGAAGAGCAGCGGCGGACGCCCCTCCTCCAGCTCGGGGGTGGCGCTGAGCACCTCGCGCCGGACGGGCCGGACCGGGCGGGACCACTCCCGGCCCCGCATGATCCGCAGCTCACTCCTCGCGCTCACCGGGCCGACCTTTCGTTCGCGACTGCGGGGCTCGCAAGCTCACTCCTCGCGCTCACCGTGCCAGCCTCTCGTTCGCGACTGCGGGGCTCGCAAGCTCACTCCTCGCGCTCACCGTGCCAGCCTCTCGTTCGCGACTGCGGGGCTCGCAAGCTCACTCCTCGCGCTCACTTGCCCTCCAGGTCGTGTAGGGCGCGCTGGACGGCGCGCAGGTAGTCGGCGTGACCGACCTCGAACCAGTGCCGGCTGCTCTCCTTGACCTGCGCGGAGTAGCGCTCCCCGGCCCGGTCCCGCACCCGCTGCGCGAACGCCGCCGCCCGCTCCGGCCGGTCCCGGCGGGCCTGCAGCAGCCGGGCGAAGAGCACCGTCTGCCAGTGCGACAGGGTGAACAACCCGGAGTCCGGCTGCACCAGACCGGCCACCGCCAGCGTCGGATGCCCCGGGGTGAACGCGTTGAGCCACAGCGTGGGCCGGCCGACACCGGCGCTGTCGCCGAACACCGACGCGTCGAGGAACTCGAAGCGCGGCAGGTAGCCGGTGGCGAAGATGACCAGCTCCGGGTCGATCTCGCGGCCGTCGGCCAGCTCCACCGCGTACGGGTGGAACCGGGCGACGTCGGGCACCGGGCCGATCGCGCCGTGCCCCACGTAGTAGACGAGCTGGCTGTTCGCGATCGGGTGCGTCTCGTACACCCGGTGGTCGGGCTTGGGCAGGCCGAAGCGGGTCAGGTCGCCCACGGTCAGCCGCAGCGTCCAGTGGTAGAGCCACTGGCGCGCCCGCAGCGGCACGCGCAGCGCCAGCAGAGTGTCGTTGACCTGGTCGGCGGGACGGCCGAGCACGTACTTCGGCGCGTACCAGTAGCCACGCCGGGTGGAGTGCCAGCACCGCGACGCCTGCTGGGCGGCCTCGACCGCGATGTCGCAGCCGGTGTTGCCGGCGCCCACCACGAGCACCCGCTTGCCGCGCAGCTGCGCCGGGTCCTTGTAGGACGAGGCGTGCATGATCTCGCCGCGGAACTGCTCCAGCCCCTCGTAGCGGGGCAGCTTCGGCGACCAGTTGTGGCCGTTGGCGACCACCACGGCGGCGTACTGCGCGGTGCGCTCCGGCCCGTACCCGCCGGTGGAGCGGGTGGTGACGTCCCAGCGTTCCCCCGGGGCCGGCTCGACCCGGACCACCTCGGTGCCGAACCAGATGTGCGAGCGCAGGTCGAAGTGGTCGGCGTACCGCTCGAAGTACGACAGCAGCTGGCTGTGGTGCGGGTAGTCCGGCCAGGAGTCCGGCATCGGGAAGTCGGGGAACTGGGTGAACGGCTTCGACGACAGCAGGTGGGTGCTCGCGTACACCGGGCTGCGGTCGTGCCGCCAGTTCCAGGCGCCGCCGACGCCGGTCTCCCGCTCGTAGCAGTCCACGCCGAACCCGTGCTCGCGCAGATTCTTGATGGCCGTCAGGCCGCTGGCCCCGGCCCCGATGACGCAGACCGTGTCGCCCCGGTCGGAGACCGGGCGGCCGTCGCGGCTCAGCGCGGACGGGGTCGCCTCCGGGTCGGGCCGGCCGTGGTCGGTGGAGGTGGACACCGGGACATCTCCTTTTGTGCGGCACGCGTGCCGGTCGCCGCGAAATCCTCTCCACATCGGAGCCGGATGTCCAGCCCCGGCGCGGACGGATCGGCGGTCGGGCCGGTGGGGGGGTCAGCCGGTGGTGGGCAGCAGCAGGTCGACCAGGACCGGGAAGTGGTCACTGGCGCGCCGGGTCTGCGGGGTGTCCACCACGTCGTAGTCGACCACGACGACTCGCGGGTCGACGAAGAGCGCGTCGATGCGTCGGCGCGGCTCGGCGCAGGAGTAGGTGAGCCGGTCCGCCCGGTGGGCCGCCACCGCGGCGTCGGTCAGCCCGCGCGCCACGGTCGCCCAGGCCGGCCCGTCCGGGCCCTCGTTGAGGTCCGCCCCGGCCACCACCGGGCTGCTCGCCTCGTGCAGCCCGCTCTTGAACTCGGCGGCCTGCGCGGGACGCTCCGCCGGATCGGTGGACAGGTGCGACCCGGCGAGGGTGAACCGGGCGTCACCGACCCGGCAGTCGGCGTACACGGCGCCGCGCAGGTGCCGGCCGGGGGTCAGCGGGAAGCGCTGGCAGCGGGTGCTCAGCACCTGGACCCGCAGGCTGGTCAGCAGCAGGTTGCCCAGGGCGGGCAGCCCACCGGCGGCCACCACCAGGCCGAACGACTCGGCCAGCGTGGCCGACTTCTGCCGCCACCGGAACCGGCGCGGCCCCTCCTGCACGATCACCACGTCCGGGGACGCGGCCCGGACCACCGTCGCCAGCGCGGCGGTGTCGTCGCGCTGGCTGTGGGTGTTGTACGACACGACCCGCAGGGGTACGCCGGCGTCCTGACCCATTCCGGTTCGCCTCAGATCCGTCGGGCGAGGTCTGCGGCGCCGATCACCCCGGCGCTGTTGCCCAGCTCGGCGGGGAGCACCTCGGCCACCGGCAGGCGGCCCCGCTGGGCGAGCGCGTCGAGGTACGAGCGGCGCGTCGGGCCGAGCAGCAGGTCACCGGCGTCGATGACGCCGCCGCCGACCACCAGCGTCTGCGGGTCGAGGATCTGCGCCATGTCGGCGAGGCTGGTGCCCAGCCACCGGCCGATCTGGGCGAACGCCTCGGCGGAGACGGGGTCGCCGCCCTGCGCGGCGGCGGTCACCATCCGGCCGGTGATCGCCTCGGCCTCCCCGCCGGCCAGCTCCAGCAGCGCGGTCGCCCGGTGCGGCTCCTGCCGGGCGCCGGCCCGCGCGAAGCGGACCAGGGCGCTGCCGCTGGCGTACTGCTCGATGCAGCCCAGCCGACCGCAGCCGCACTGGTGCCCGTCCGGCACGGCCAGGGTGTGGCCCAGCTCCGCGGCGATGCCGTGCGCGCCACGCATCAGCTCGCCGCCGAGCACGATCCCGCCGCCGACGCCGGTGCCGATGGTGAACATGACCATGGAGTCGTCGGCGTCGCGGGCCGCCCCGTAGCGGAACTCGGCCCAGGCGGCCACGTTGGCGTCGTTCTCCACGATCACCGGCAGGCCGACGGCGGTGCTGACGTACTCGCGCAGTGGCTCGTCGCGCCAGGCCAGGTTGGGGGCGAAGAGCACGGTCGAGCGGTTGGCGTCGATCCAGCCGGCCGCGCCGATGCCGACCGCCTCGATCGTCCGTCCGGCGGCCAGCTCGCCGACGACCTCGATGATGACGTCGCGGGTCTTGCCGACGTCATCGGCGGGGGTGTCCCGTCGGGTCTGCACGAGGACCGCGCCGGTGTCGTCCACGACACCGCCGGCCACCTTCGTGCCACCGACGTCGACTCCGATGGTCAGCGTCACCGCTGCCGCTCCCCTCTGCTGTGCTGTCCGGCCCGCGCGCCGACGGCACGCCGGTCCGGGTCGCGATGTCCCGCGCTCAGGCGACGTCGCCCGGCGCGTCCGCGCCGTCGCCGTCGGGCACCCGCGAAGCGGGCACCACGGGTCGGTTGGTCGGTGCCGGTACGGCCGCCGCCCCGGCCTCGTCGACGGGTGGTGCGGTGGTCGGGGCGACCGGGTCGCTCGTCCGGGTGGCGACCGACCACACGTCCCGCTCCGGCGCCGGCTGAGAATCATGCCCGGTACGGGTGGCATCGCGCCACACATGGTCGTCGTCGGTGTCGGCGGACCCGTCGCCCGTCGCGGGGTCGGGGACGTTGACGCCGTCGGCCGGGGCGGGCGGCGTCGACGGGCTGGCCGCGGACGGCTCCGCCGGCGTGAACGCGCGGAGCAGGCTGGCCACGCCCGCTGCCAGGTCACCGGCGCCGGTGGCCAGCCGCTCGGCGAATTCCGGACTCGGGTCACGCAACGCGGCGATCCCCCGACAGACCGGGCAGACGCAGCATTCGGCCGAACCGGTGGCGAAAGCTCCACCGGCGGTGGAGGGACCACCCGGGGCGGCACTGTGACCGAGGACACCGGCCAGCATCCCGCCCAGCGGGCCCCAGGCGCCGCCCGCCGAGCCGGCGGAGGCCAGCCGCGCCCCCGCGAGCAGGGTGGCGACCAGTCGTTCCGCCTCTTCCCGGGCCGAACCCGGATCCGTTGCACCCATGGTCGGCTCCTCTACCGTGCCGCCGTACGCGTCACTGCGCCGCACCGGGTGCTTCTACCCGGCGCTTGAGCTGCTTCAACGCGGTGTCCATGATCATCTTTTCGGCTTTGCGCCGGAACATGCCGAGCATCCCCACCGACAGCTCGACCTCCAGGGTGTAGGTCACCGTGGTGCCGCCGTCCGCGTTGGCCACCAGGTCGTACGAACCGCGCTGGCTCTTCTGCATCTTCGAGGGAGCCACCAGGTGCCACTCGATGCGGGACAGGTCCTCGGCGTACTCGTAGGCGAGCACGTACTCGTCGGCCATCACCCCGGCGTCGATGGTGAAGCGCACCTGGCTGGCATAGCCGTCCTCGTACTCCTCGATGACCTCGGCGCGGCGCACCGCCTCGGTCCACTCCGGGTAGCGCGCGAAGTCGCAGATGACCGCCGTCACCCGATCCGGTGACGCGCCGATGATGATCGACTGGGTGGAGGAGTCCGCCATGGGGGGAGGCTACCCGGCGGGCGGCGCCCGCACGCCGGGTAGCCTCCCCCCATGGCGGACTCCTCCA
>NZ_QGKR01000250.1 GCF_003172955.1 Micromonospora acroterricola
GTTCTCGCGCGCCCCGGGTCGGGCGCGCGCGAACCGCGCGCCGGCCGGGCACCCGCCGACCGCGCCCCGGCCAGGCACGGCCGAACCGCGCCCCGGTCGGGGCGCGGTTCGTGGTTCTCGGGGGAGTGCCCGGGATCAGGCGACGTTGCGCTGGGCCGGCACGGTCGACTTGTGCGGGCGGCCCAGCCGAGCTTCCAGGCGGGCCACGTCGACCCGGTACTGCCGGCGGTCGGCCAGATCCTCCCAGCCGACGGCGAGCAGGCGCAGCCGCTCCGACTCGCTGAAGCCGCCCCACACGCCGTACGGCTCACGGACCGACAGCGCGTGTGCGGCGCACTCGGCCCGGACGGGGCAGGCGCGGCAGACGGCCTTGGCAGCGGACTCCCGACGCAGGCGGGAGGAGCCCCGCTCGCCGTCGGGGTGGAAGAACTGGGCGCTGTCGCGCCCTCGGCAGGCACCGAGCCGCTGCCAGTCCCAGAGATCGACGATGGGTCCGGGCAGTCTGCGTACGTTCGACATCAGCACCCCTCCTCCCGCGCGGCACCGCGAGATCCTTGTGGCCGGCTTCCGGGCGGCGGGCCGCGCAGGCGCACCGTTCCCGGCCTGGACATCCCGGTACCCGGCCTTTCCGCGACTCACACGTCTGTGATCGAGAACGTCCCAGAACTTGCGGCTTTTGCCCTATCTGTCGGAAAAGTTCGGAGGATTGCCGGGAACCCCCTCCCCAGCCGACGCCGTCATGGTCTGCTCGTTGGCGGAGAGGAGATCACAGTGCGTACCGTTCTTGTGTGCGTTCGGACACCACTCGCGGCCCAGCACCTGACCTCGGCCGCCGCGCGGCTGGGTCTGTCCGCGATCGTTCGTACCGCCGTCTCCGATCCTGAGGTGATGCTGCGGCTGGCCGAGCGGCCGGCTGACGTGGTGCTGGCCGACACGGCCCTCACCCGGCCGGACAGCGCGGGCTTCGTCCGCCGGGTCCTGGCGCGCGCGCCGCAGGCCGCGGTGGTGCTGCTCGGCGCCGAGGAGTCCGAGGCGGCGGCGGCCACCATCAGCGCCGGTGCCCGGGGCCTCATCCAGAACGCCGACCACGACCTGACCAGCGCGGTGGCCAAGGCCCTGCTGCTGCTCACCGCGCCCGGCCGCGCATCCCGGCAGCGGATCACCGACCCGGCCCGGGACACCGCGGCGGTCGGCGGGCGTTCCGCGCCGTCGCTGCGCGGCTCGGGCGAGCCCGGCAGGGCCGGGGCGCCCGGCGAGGGGTCGGGCGTGCCGTCGGTGCCCGTGCAGCGGGGCGACGACGAGGTCGAGGCGGCGACCGGTGAGCAGACGACCGACCAGACCGAGTCCAACCGCCCCGCGCCGAACGCCCGGCCCGCACGGGCGGCGATCGGGCTCACCGAGCGGGAGCTTCAGGTGCTCCTCGGCATGGCCGAGGGCAAGAGCAACGCGGAGATCGGCCGGGAGCTGTTCGTCTCGGAGGACACCGTCAAGACCCACGCCCGGCGGCTGTTCCGCAAGCTCGGCGCCCGGGACCGCGCCCACGCGGTGGCCGCCGGCTTCCGCGCCGGCCTGGTCGCCTGACCGACCCACCAACGCCGCGCGGCCCGTTCGCCCCTGATCGTGCTCGATCCAGGATGTAGTGGCTTCCCGCACCCGGGAGACCACTACATCCCTGTTCCAGCACGATCTTGCCGGCTGGCCGGCCGGCCCGCAGGCCGGCAGGAACGCCGGGGCTGGCCGGACCGGATCAGTCGGTGGCGGTGGGGGTGCCCGGTTCGTCCTCGGTGCCCTCGGTCAGGGTGTCGTGCACCCCGTCGGCGTACCCGCGGGCGTAGTCCCAGGTCACGTAGTGGTCCGGGTCCGGGTCGTACGCCGGCTCGTGCACCCGGGGCCGACCCGAGTTGAGCAGGTGTCGCAGGTTGCCCCGGAGGAGGTCCCAGTCGAAGTAGTGCGGCTCGCGGCAGTCCTCGCACTCGATCACCAGCCCGCGGACCCCGATGGGCGCCAGCAGCGCCTGGTAGATCTCCAGGTCGGCGAGGTCTTCCAGCACGTCCTGCCGCTCGACGTCGGTCAGCGGATCCGGCGTCGCGTCGTCGCCCGGATCGTCCAGCCCCGCGGCCGGATCGGCCGGGTCGCCGTTGAACGGGTCGATGGGCTCGTCGTGCACCCCCTCACCGTAGACCCAACGCGGCGGAGACGTCCGCCCCCGCCCCGCGCCGAGCCGGCCCGCCGCCGCAGAAGGTCACCCAGGTCACTGGGTACGATGGGGCGACGCGCCGGCACCGTGGCGTGTTCCGGTGCCCGCCCGCGCCACCTCGCTGAAGCCCATCCGAGCAGCTCAGGGGAGCAATCGTGGAAAATTCGCCCAGCACCGATCTTCCGGCCGGCGCCGAGCACGCCGAGCTGGGCGGCCACCTGCCCGAGATGCCGGCAGGCTCGGCGCGGGTGGTTCCGCTCGGGCTCACCTTCGATGACGTGCTGCTGCAGCCGGGCGAGTCGGATGTGGTTCCGAGCCGGGTCAACACCCGTACCCGGCTCACCCGCACGATCGAGCTGACCATCCCGTTGCTGTCCAGCGCCATGGACACCGTCACCGAGGCGCGGATGGCGATCGCGATGGCGCGGCAGGGCGGCATCGGCGTGCTGCACCGCAACCTCTCTCTGGAGGACCAGGCCCTCCAGGTCGACCTGGTCAAGCGTTCCGAGTCCGGCATGATCACCAACCCGGTCACCGCCAGCCCGGACGACACGCTGCGCGAGGTCGACGAGCTGTGCGGGCGGTACCGGATTTCGGGCGTGCCGGTGGTGGACGGCGACGGCCAGCTCGTCGGCATCGTCACCAACCGCGACATGCGTTTCGTCTCCGAGCCGGACACGCCGGTGCACGAGATCATGACCCGGACCCCGCTGGTCACCGCGCGGGTCGGGGTGAGCAAGGACGATGCGCTGGACCTGCTGCGTCGCCACAAGGTCGAGAAGCTGCCGATCGTCGACGACGCGGGCCGGCTGCGTGGGCTGATCACCGTCAAGGACTTCACCAAGAGCGAGCAGTACCCGAACGCCACCAAGGACGAGGCGGGTCGGCTGCGGGTCGCCGCGGCCGTGGGCGTCGGCGAGGACGCGTACAAGCGGGCCCGCACCCTGGTCGACGCGGGCGTGGACGTGCTCATCGTGGACACCGCGCACGGCCACCAGCGGGCCGTGCTGGACATGGTCCGTCAGCTCAAGAAGGACGTCCGCATCGACATCGTGGGCGGCAACGTGGCCACGTACGCCGGCGCGAAGGCGCTGGTCGACGCCGGCGCCGACGGGATCAAGGTCGGCGTGGGGCCGGGCGCGATCTGCACCACCCGGATCGTCGCCGGGGTCGGCGTCCCGCAGATCACCGCGATCATGGAGGCTGCCCGGGCCGCCCGCCCGGCCGGCGTGCCAGTGATCGGCGACGGCGGCATCCAGTATTCCGGTGACATCGCCAAGGCGCTGGTCGCGGGCGCCGACACCGTGATGCTCGGCAGCCTGCTGGCCGGTTGCGAGGAGAGCCCGGGCGAGCTGATCTTCATCAACGGCAAGCAGTACAAGGCGTACCGGGGGATGGGCTCGCTCGGCGCGATGCAGTCCCGGGGGCAGGCGAAGTCGTACTCGAAGGACCGGTACTTCCAGCAGGACGTGCTCGCCGAGGACAAGCTGGTCCCCGAGGGTGTTGAGGGCCAGGTGCCCTACCGTGGCCCGCTGTCCGCGGTCGCCCACCAGCTCACCGGCGGGCTGCGCGCCGCGATGGGGTACGTCGGCGCGGAGAGCATCCCCGAGCTGCACCGGCGTGGCCAGCTGATCCGGATCACCGCGGCCGGGCTCAAGGAGAGCCACCCGCACGACATCCAGATGACCGTCGAGGCGCCCAACTACCACTCCCGCTGACCATCCCCCAACAAACCTGGAGTCCCCCATGCGTGACGTGGTCGAGATCGGGCTGGGCAAGACCGCGCAGCGCGGTTACCACCTGGACGACATCGCCATCGTGCCGAGCCGCCGGACGCGGGACGTCGACGACGTCTCCACCGCCTGGCAGCTGGACGCGTACCCGTTCGGTATCCCGTGCGTCGGGCACCCCTCCGACGCCACGATGAGCCCGTCGTCGGCGGTCCGGCTCGGTGAGCTCGGCGGCCTCGGCGTGCTCAACGTCGAGGGGCTGTGGACCCGCTACGAGAACCCGACCAAGGTGCTGGAGGAGCTGGCCGGCCTTGACGAGGACGCCCGCGCCACCAAGCGGCTCCAGGAGGTGTACGCGGAGCCGATCCGCCCCGACCTGATCGCGGAGCGCGTCCGTGAGCTGCGGGCCGGTGGCGGCACGGTGGCGGTGCGGGTCTCTCCGCAGCACACCCTGGCGCTGGCCCCGGTGATCCTGGACGCCGGGGTGGACATCCTGGTCATCCAGGGCACCATCGTCTCGGCCGAGCACGTGTCGACCACCGACGAGCCACTGAACCTCAAGGAGTTCATCGCCGACCTCGACCTGCCGGTGATCGTCGGCGGCTGCACGGACTACAAGACCGCGCTGCACCTGATGCGTACCGGCGCGGCCGGCGTCATCGTGGGCATCGGTGGCGACGAGTGGTCGACCACGGAGTCGGTGCTGGGCATCCGGGTGCCGATGGCCACCGCGATCGCCGACGCGGCGGCGGCCCGCCGGGACTACCTCGACGAGACGGGCGGCCGGTACGTGCACCTGATCGCGGACGGCGACATCCAGACCTCGGGTGACATCGCCAAGGCGCTCGGTTGCGGCGCGGACGCGGTGATGCTGGGCGAGCCGCTGTCGCTCTGCGGCGAGGCGCCCGCCGGGGGTGCGTGGTGGCACTCGGCGGCCAGCCACCCGTCGCTGCCGCGGGGCGCCTTCGAGGTTTCCGGCGAGCCGATCGGGTCGATGGAGCAGCTGCTCTTCGGCCCGGCCGACGAGCCCGACGGCCAGCTCAACCTGTTCGGCGGTCTGCGCCGGGCGATGGCCAAGTGCGGTTACCGCGACCTCAAGGAGTTCCAGAAGGTCGGCCTGGTCCTCGACCGCTGACCCGTTCCCCGTACGCCGGAAGGCCGGCCCCGCGACGCTGCGGGGCCGGCCTCCGTCGTACCGGTGGTGTCAGCTCTCGGTGAACTCGACCCAGTTCAGGTTGACCAACCCGGTGGTCGGGCCGCCGGGTACGGCGGTGAAGACCAGGTGGAGCCGGTGCGCCCCGGCGGGCTGGTCCACCGGCACGGTGGTGCTGGTGAAGGCCCCGTTGCCGGTGGTCGCGTTCAGCGTCGCCGTGGCGACGACCGGGCCGGTCGGCGAGTCGAGCCGCAACTCCACGCCGGCCCGGGCGGTGCCGGCGGTGGCCGCCGAGCCTCCGGAGTGCCGCAGCGTCACGGTGGACACCCCGCCGAGGTTGATCGGGTCGAAGGCGACGTGGTCACCCGGGTCGATCCCGCTGACGTGCTGCCCGCCGCCGGTGTCGCCGGTGGTCGCCACCTCGACGCCCTGCTTCACCTGGGCGTTCTCGGCCTGCTGCCGGGGCGCCTGGATGATCGTCTGGCCGACCGTGGTGAGTGCGGCCTGGCCGCCGCCGCCGAGGTCGGTGTAGGAGGCGCTGATCCCGCCGTACAGGTAGCCGCCGGCGTGGTCGCCGCCGTCGGCGGGCGTGGCGAGGGTGCCCGTGCAGCCGGTGGTGGAGCTGTCCGGGTGGCCGTGGCTATCGTGGCCGAGGACGAAGGTGACGGTCACCCGGGAGCAGTCGACCGCCCCGTCCTCCGGGTCGGTCACCGTGACGGTGAACGGCACGCTCTCACCCCAGGTGAAGAAGCTGCCGGCCACCGGGGAGGTGACGGTCACCGTGGGCGCGGTGTTGCCGACCACGATCTCCTTGGTGAGCACCGCCGTCTTCCCGCTGGAGTCGGTCACCGTCAGCTTGGCGGTGTACGTCCCGTTCGCGGTGTAGGTGAACGACGGGTTCGGGTCGGCCGAGTCGACCGTGCCGTCGCTGGTGAAGTCCCAGGCGTACGAGATGGACTCGCCCGGGTCCGGGTCGTAGCTGCCGGCGGAGGAGAACCGCACGGTCAGCGGCGCGGTCCCCGAGGTCGGGGTGGCGTCGAGCTTCGCCACCGGCGACCGCTTGCCCTTGACGTACCGGATCACCGACAGTTGCGCGTCCGGGTTGGCCCGGAAGAAGCCGTCGCCGTACTCCAGCAGGTAGAGCGAGCCGTCCGGGCCGAACTCCATGTCCATCGGGTTGTCGAAGACGACGCCCGGCAGGAACTGTTCCACGCCGGTCAGGGTGCCCCGGCCGTCGGTGCGCATCATGAAGATCTTGTCCCGGGTGAACTCACCGAACACCACCGCGTTCTGGTAGTACTCGGGGAACTTCACGTCCGAGGTCGACGCCGCGTCGTACGAGTAGATCGGGCCGCCCATCGGGCCGACGCCACCGGTGCCGATCACCGGCCACGTGAAGTCGCAGCTGGCCGGCGGGGTCTCCAGGTACGACCCGGCACACGGGGTGCGTGCGTCGAAGGTGTACCAGAACTGCGGCTGCTCGACCTTCGGCAGCACCCGCAGACCCGTGTTGCGCGGCGAGGCGTTGACCGGGGCGCCGCAGTTGAACGGGGCGCCGGAGGTCCGGGTGACGAAGTCGAAGTCGATGTACGGCAGGCTGGGCGAGTAGCAGTACGGCCAGCCGTAGTTGCCGGCCTCGCTGGTGGCGAACCAGCGGCCGGTGCCGTCCGGGCCGCGGGTCGCGCTGGGTACGCGGGAGTCCGGCGAGTAGTCGCCGACGTAGACCATGCCCCGGGCGTCCACGTCGAACCGGAACGGGTTGCGCAGCCCCATCAGGAAGATCTCCGGCCGGGTCTTACCGGCGGTGTCCTGTTCCTCCGGGAAGAGGTTGCCCTTGGGGACGGTGTACGTGCCGTCGGCCCGTACCTTGATCCGCAGCAGCTTGCCGCGCAGGTCGTTGGTGTTGCCGGCGGAGCGCTGCGCGTCGTAGCCGGGGCCCTGGGTCGGCGACTCGTTGATCGGCGTGTACCCGTCGGAGCCGCCGGCGTTGGTGTCGTCCCCGGTGATCAGGTAGAGCTGCCCCTTGCCGTCGAACTTGATCTCGCCGGCCACGTGGCAGCAGATGCCGCGGTCCACGTCGACCCGGAGGATCTGCTGCTCGGTGCTCATGTCCAGGTGCGGGGTGGGGGAGTCCACCAGCTTGACCCGGGAGAGCTGGTTGTAGCCCTTGAACGTGTCCCACACGGTCGGGTCGGTGGAGGTGGCCGGCGCGTCGCCCTCGTTGACACCCGGGGTGGCCGGGTTGTCGACCGGGGTGTTCAGCTTCGGCGCGTAGTAGATGTAGACCCACTTGTTGGTGGCGAAGTCGGGGTCGATCGCCACCGACTGGAGGCCGTCCTCGTCGTGCTGGTACACGTCGACGGTGGTGATCACCGGGCTGGCGCCGGTGGCCGGGTCGTAGAGCCGTACCTCGCCGCTGCGGGTGTTGTGCAGCACCCGGCCGTCCGGGAGCACGGCCAGCGACATGGGCTCGCCGGGGTCGTCGTTGAGGGTGACCTTCTCGTAGTTGCCGAGCACCGTGGCGCCACAGTCGCCCTCGACCACGCCGGCGGACCACTGGATGCCACCGAGCAGGTGCTCACGGAACTTCGCCGAGCGGTACGTCTCGATGCTGTGCCCGAGCCCCGTGTAGAAGGAGCGGCCACCCTGGTGGTCCTTGCACCAGGTGACCGGGTGGTCGTACCCCATCGCGCCGCCGGTGTAGGTCTTCTCGTTCACGGTGGCCAGCACGTGCGAGGTGCCCCGGACGTTGCGGCTGAAGTTGTACCACTCCTCGGTCAGGGTGAGCGTGCGCGGCAGCGTCTCGGTGGCGGGGTGGGCCCGGTCGGCCACGTCGACCACACCGCGGGCGACCGGCGAGGCGCCGGCCACCTTCGCGCCGACCAGGTCCTGGTAGAAGGCCCAGTCCGGCTCGGTCTCCGCCGCCGCGTGCACGCCGACGTAACCGCCACCAGCCTTGACGTACGCCTCGAAGGCCGCCTCCTGGCTGCCGTTGAGCACGTCGCCGGTGGTGTTGAGGAAGACCACCGCCCGGTACTTCGCCAGCTCGGCGGCGGTGAACACGGCCGCGTCCCGGCTCACCGTCACGGTGAAGTCGTTGGCGCGGGCCAACTGCCGGATGGTCTCGACACCGTCGGTGATGGACGCCCGGCGCTCACCGGCGGTCTTGGTGAAGACCAGCACCCGGTAGGTCTGTGGTGCGCGGGCGGCGGAGCGGAGTGCGGCGGGCCCGTTCTCCACCACGGCCGGCGCGGTCGGGGGTGCGTCGGTCGGTGCGGCGGTGGCGGGGACGGCGGAGGTGAGGGGGACGGTGAGGATGAGTCCAGCGGCGACGGCGAGCCATCGCCGTCCTGTCGGTCGGGTCATCGTTCCTCCGGTGGTCGGCAGGCGCGCGGCATCCCCGGCCGTGTCCGGGCCGGCAGCGCGACTGCGGTGGGGGATGGACCGGGCGCGTCCCAGTGCCGTGCGGGAGCGCGGGGTGACCGGGCCGGTGGTCGACCGGACCCGTCACGCGTCGCCGGTGGTGTGGCCGGCGGGGTGGGGCGCGGCCGGCGTCGGGCGGACACCGGCCGCGCCGGGAGTCACTTCTTGAGGTAGATGGTCAGGTCGGACATGTTGCGGTAGCTGAGCGCCGCGAAGTCGAGCGACTGGGCCCGGTTGGCGGTGCCGCCGGGGGCGGTGTCCATCTCCCAGTTGGCGTGGTGGAAGTCCCGCTCGCCGATGGTCTGGAAGAACTGCTGGAAGTTGATGTCGCCCTCGCCGAGCGGCGTCATCTGGTGGCCGTTGGGCACGCTGGTGTCCCGGTCACCGTCCTTGGCGTGGAAGAGCGGGAACCGGGTGGTCCGGTCGGCCACGTTGAGGATCGGGTCGAACAGGTCGGTGACCTCGCGGCCGGACGGGTCGACGTACTTCTGGTGCTTGTAGCGGGCCACGTAGCCCCAGTAGATGTCGAACTCGAAGAAGACGTACCGGGGGTCGGTCCTGCCGAAGAAGTACTCCAGCCGGCGGATGCCCGAGGAGCGGGTGGGGCGGCCCTGCGCGTCCAGCGGGCCGGAGTCCAGCAGAAAGCTGTACGCGACGTCGTGGTTGTGCGTGTAGAGCCGCATGCCCCGGGCACGGGCCTGCCGGCCCAGCTCGTTCCAGGTGTCGGCGGCGGCGTCCCAGTCGGCCTTGTACGCGCTGTTGGTCGGGTCGCTGCCGGTGCCGATGTTCTTCATGCCGAGTTCCTCGGCGATGTCCAGTTGCTGCTGGAAGCTGGCCGCCTGGATCGTGGCGTGGGTGCCGTTGGCGACCAGGCCGTTGTCGTCGAGGATCTTGCGGATCTCGCGCGGGGTGATCTGCCGGCCGAGAATCTCGGTGCTCTGGGTGTAGCCGGCGAACTCGATCTCCTTGTAGCCGATCTCGGCGAGCCGGGCGAGGACGCGCTCGAAGCCGTACGGCACGCCGCTGTCGTCGGGCGCGGCGGTGATCCGGTCCCGGACGCTGTAGAGGATGATGCCGCGGTTCCTCGACGGGATCAGCGGCTCGACCCGCAGCCTGCTCTTTCCCTTGTCCTTGGGGTGGGCGAGCGCCGGGGTGCCGGTCGCGAGGACCGGCAGACCGGCCGCGCCGATCGCGGCGGCGGCGCCGGCGGACGCGGCGAGCAGTGACCGGCGGCTGAGCCGGCCGGCGGAGGAGGCGTCGGGTGCGGTGTGGTCTGGCATTGTTCCACCTTTCGCGACGGCCGGTTTTGCCGTCGATAACGATCAGCAGAGGTGCGACGAGGGTCAGGTCGCGGGCGCCGCCGAGCGCCCGTTCCGCGCCCCCGGCGGTGCCGGGAGCGTGCGGTTCCGCGCAGTCGAAGGGGCAGGTCCACACCGCCGCCACGGCGTGCGGAGTCGGGGGAAATCCCCGTCCCCGACAGCGGTCGGCGTGAATGTTCCGAACGCGTTACATCTTGGAGACAGACACTAACGTCGGTCGAAGCCAAAAGAAAGCATCGATCGGAGCCAACTTTCGTTTGTTTCAACGAAAGTAACTGATGATCGTCGATACCCGCCTCGTGCCCTGCCGAGCTGGCTACGCTCTCCGTGACCGGAGAGCCGCAGGAGGAGTGGGCATGGTCCTGACCGGACGGACACCGAAGCGGCGCCGGGTGGCCGCGGCCGTCACCGCGCTGGCCTGCGCGGTCGCGGTGGGGGCGGGCGGCTGCACGGGCGACGACCGCGACGGTTTCCGGCCCGGCGCCGTCGACGCCGGCGACCCGTACGTCCCGGGGCGGGGCAACGGCGGGTACGACGTCACCCACTACGGCCTGGACGTCCGCTACGACCCGGCCACCGACCGGCTGACCGGTCGGGCCACCATCACGGCGACGGCCACCCAGGACCTCTCCCGGTTCAATCTGGACCTGTCGGGGCTGGACGTCGGCGCCGTCACCGTCGGAGACGCCCCGGCCGAGCACCGCCGTACCGACGGCGAGCTGGTGGTGACCCCGCCCGACGGGCTGCCGCGCGGCCGGTCGTTCACGGTGACGGTGGCGTACGCGGGCGTGCCCACCGCCGTCACCGACGGGGAACTGGGCAGCGGAGGCTTCCTGCACACCGCCGACGGCGCGGTCGCGCTCGGTCAGCCCGACTCCGCCGCCACCTGGTTCCCGGTCAACGACCACCCGTCCGACAAGGCGAGCTACGACCTCGCGGTGACCGTCCCGGACGGCCTGTCCGCGCTGAGCAACGGGGTGCCCGGGCCGAAGAGCGACGCCGACGGCTGGACCACCTGGCGCTGGTCGGAGCGCACCCCGATGGCCAGCTACCTGACCACGCTGGTGATCGGGGACTACCGGGTGGTGAGCGGGCAGCACGCCGGCCGGCCGATGGTCACCGCGGTGGCGGCGAGCCTTCCGGAGACCGGCGGAGCCGCCAGCTCGCTGGCCCGCACCGGGGCGATCGTCGACTTCCTCGCCAGCCGGTTCGGCCCGTACCCGTTCGACTCGTACGGCGGGATCGTGGTCGCCGACGACCGGATCGGCTACGCGCTGGAGACCCAGTCCCGGCCGGTCTACGGGCCCGCCTTCTTCGCCGGCGACCGGCCCAACCCGGGGGTGGTCGCGCACGAGCTGGCCCACCAGTGGTTCGGCGACAGCGTGTCGCTGAGCAGGTGGGGCGACATCTGGCTCAACGAGGGCTTCGCCAGCTACGCCGAGTGGCTGTGGGAGGAGCACGACGGCGGCCGGACCGCGCAACGCAACTTCGAGCTCCAGTACGCGGCGACCGACTGGTCGCAGCCGTCGGTCGAGCCGGGCCGGGAGCGGATGTTCGGCACCGCCGTCTACAAGCGGGGCGCGCTGGCCGTGCACGCTCTGCGCCGCACCGTCGGCGACGACACCTTCTTCCGCATCCTGCGCACCTGGACCACTGAGCGGGCGGCGGGCAACGCCACCACCTCGGACTTCGTCGCGCTGGCCGAGCGCGTGGCGAATCGGCAGCTCCGCCCGTTCTTCGACGCCTGGTTGGTGGGCGGTGCGGCGCCCACCCTGCCGTGACGGCAGCGTGATGGTCGGTCGATAGGCTGCCGCCTGCGATCGGCGGGGAGACGCCGGTCGTGGGGAGGCGGCAGAGCCGGCCTCCGCCACCGTGGGGGAGGGCTCGTGATGTGGGTGACGCGGCACAGGCTGCGGGTGGGCGTCGGTCTGCTGGTGACCGGGGCGCTCGCCCTGTCCGGATGCGACTCGGCCGGCCCGGAGGCCCCACCGGCGCCCGGCGCGTCCCCCACCCCGGCACGGACGTTCACCCCCGGCGCGGCCGGGGTCGGTGACGCCTACTTCCCGAGCTACGGCAACGGAGGCTACGACGTCGGGCGGTACACGGTGAAGGTGCGCTACGACCCGGCGAAGGACCAGCTCACCGGCACGGCGACGGTGCAGGCCACGGCGACGGCCGACCTGTCGGCGTTCAACCTCGACCTGGCCGGCCTGACCGTCAGGACGGTCACCGTGGACGGCGCCCCGGCCACCCACACCCGGGAGAAGAACGAGCTGGTGATCAAGCCGGCCGCCGGCCTGATCAGCGGCAACGGGTTCGTCGCCGAGATCGGCTACGAGGGGCAGCCGAAGCCGTTGAAGAACGAGGTGCTCGGCGACGGCGGGTTCCTGCACACCTCCGACGGCGCCATCGCGCTGGGCCAACCCGAGTCGGCGAGCACCTGGTTCCCGGTCAACGACCACCCGTCCGACAAGGCGGCCTACGACTTCGAGATCACCGTCCCGAACGGCCTGACCGCCGTCAGCAACGGCGTACCGGGCGGGAAGACCAGCAAGGACGGCTGGACCACCTGGAAGTGGTCGGAGAAGTCGCCGATGGCCAGCTACCTGAGCACGCTGGTGATCGGCAAGTTCCGCGTCACCACCGGCGAGCACAAGGGACGGCCGGTGTACAGCGCGGTCACCACCAAGGTGGCCAAGGGCGCCGCGGACGCGTCGATCGCCCAGACGGTGAAGGTCGCCGACTACCTGGAGAGCGTGTTCGGGCCGTACCCCTTCGACGCGTACGGCGGCGTGGTCGTCTCCGACAGCCGGATCAGCTACGCGTTGGAGACCCAGAGCCGTCCGGTCTACTCCGCCGGTTTCTTCCGGCGGGGCGAGAACACCGAGGTGGTCGCCCACGAACTGGCCCACCAGTGGTTCGGCGACAGCGTGGCGCTGGCCAAGTGGGAGGACATCTGGCTCAACGAGGGCTTCGCGACGTACGCGGAGTGGCTCTGGGCCGAGCACAACGAGGAGTACACGGCCGAGCAGGCGTTCGACATCCGGTACGCCCAGGTGCCGGCGCAGGTGTGGAAGACGCCGCCGGGCAAGCCGGGCGCGAAGGAGCTGTTCAGCGAGTCGGTCTACCAGCGCGGCGGGATGACCCTGCACGCGCTGCGGGTGGCCGTCGGCGACAAGGCGTTCTTCGAGATCGTGAAGACCTGGGCGGCGGAGAAGCGCAACGGCACCGCCACCACGGCCGAGTTCGTGGCCCTCGCCGAGCGCATCTCCGGCAAGCAACTCGACGCCGTCTTCAAGGCCTGGCTCTACGACACCAGGAAGCCGCCAGCCCCCAAGGCCCTCTGATCCCCCGGAGGGGTCAGGTCTTGACGCGCAGGGTGGGGTGGGCGGCCAGGTAGGGCTCGGCGCGGCCGGCGCGTAGCTCCGTGATGAACCCGCGGCCGACGCTGGTGAGCTGTTCGCCCCGGTAGGCGCTGCCCTTGCCGACGCCCGAGCCGGGCAGGCCGACCGGCACGAAGCGGTCCTCCGGCACCCCACCCAGGGCGTACGCCAGATCCACGATCCGCCGTCCGCCCACGTACAGCAGGGTGTCGCCCAGCGCGGCGACCACCTGGTCGACCCGCTCCGGCTGCCGGGCCAGGCCCTCGTCCAGGATCTTCCGGGTCAGCGCGCGGATGAGCTGCTGCTGGTGGCGCTGCCGGGCGTAGTCGCCGCCGGTGATGTAGCGCTGCCGCGCGTAGTCCAGCGCCTGCCAGCCGTTGAGGTGCCGGTTGCCCTTCTCGTAGACCATCTGCGGCCCGGTGTACCCGCCGGGGACGCTCTCCCGGTACTTGCCGTCGGGCCGGCGGTGCAGGGAGGCGACCCGCTGGTCGACGTAGATGTCCACCCCACCGAGGGCGTTGACCAGCCGGTCGAACCCGGTGAAGGTCAGCACCGCGCCGGCGTCGATGCGCAGGCCCGTGTACCCGCTGACCGTGCTGCGCAGCAGCTCGTACCCCTGGGCGGTGCTCGGCTGTTTGGGCTTGCCCGGCACCCGGCTGCCGAAGCTCATCGCGTGGGTGAGCTTGGTCCTGCCGCCGGCGTAGTCGGCCTTCGGGAACGCGGGGATGTCCACCAGCAGGTCGCGGGGCAGCGAGAAGAGGTACGCCCGGCCCAGCCCCTTGGGCACGTGCAGCACCAGCACGGCGTCGGCGTGCGGCTCCCAGCCGGGCACGCTGACCCGGGTGTCGATCCCGACCAGCAGCAGGTTCAGCGGGCCGGTGATGTCGGCGCCCGCCGGCGGCCCGGTCGGGCTGGGCGTGGGCGTGCCGGGCGGCGACGCGCTCGGCGACCCGGCCGTCGGTGCGGCCCCGTCCGGCTTGTTGTCGCCGGCCAGCCGGGTGACCACCACCGCCCCGGCCGCGACCAGCGCGATGACGGCCAGGGCCGCCAGCCCCAGCAGCAACCATCGTCGGCGCGGTGCCATCGATCCGAGGACCATGTTGGTTTTCCTTCCCACCCGTACCGGAACAACGCTCCGACGGGGGCCCCGGGTTGCGGCCGGCATGCACCGGGTCGGTCGGCCGGTGCATGATCGCGCGAAAACTGGCGCTGGCGCGAGCGCTACTCACCGGTAATGATGCGGTCATGCGTTACGACGTGGTCGTCATCGGGTCCGGCTTCGGCGGCAGCGTCACGGCACTCCGGCTGGCCGAGAAGGGCTACTCGGTCGGCGTGCTGGAAGCCGGTCGCCGGTTCGCCGACGACGAGTTTCCGCGGACGTCCTGGCGGGCCCGCCGGTTCCTGTGGGCGCCGAAGCTGGGCTGCTACGGCATCCAGCGGATCACCCTGCTCCGCCCGGCCGACCGGGGGTCCGGTGGCGGCGTGCTGGTGCTCTCCGGTGCCGGGGTGGGCGGCGGTTCGCTGGTCTACGCGAACACCCTCTACGAGCCGCTGCCGGCCTTCTACGCCGATCCGCAGTGGCGGGACATCACCGACTGGCGCGACGAGCTGGCCCGCCACTACGACCAGGCGAAGCGGATGCTCGGCGTCACCACGTACCCGATGAACACCGGCGCGGACCGGGCCATGCGGGCGGTGGCCGAGCGGATGGGGGTGGCGCACACCTTCCACGCCACCCCGGTCGGCGTCCACATCGGCCGGCCCGGCGAGCGCGTCGCCGACCCGTACTTCGGCGGCGCCGGCCCCGAGCGCACCGGCTGCCTGCACTGCGGCTCGTGCATGACCGGCTGCCGGCACGGAGCGAAGAACACGCTGGTCAAGAACTACCTCTGGCTCGCCGAGCGGCTGGGCGCCACGGTGCATCCGCTGACCACGGTGACCGCCGTCCGGCCGGTCGCCGACGGCGGGTACGAGGTGGAGACGGTGCGCACCGGCGCCTGGCTGCGCCGCCGCCGTCAGGTGATCCACGCCGACCAGGTCGTCTTCGCGGCCGGGGCGCTCGGCACTCAACGGCTGCTGCACTCGATGAAGGCCGACGGCGTGCTGCCCGGCCTGTCGTCGCGCCTGGGCGAGCTGACCCGGACCAACTCGGAGGCGATCCTCGGTGCCTCGGTGCCCCGCCAGCGGGCCCGGTCCGAAGGGCTGGACTTCACCGAGGGGGTGGCCATCACCAGCTCGTTCCACCCCGACCCGCAGACCCACGTCGAGCCGGTCCGCTACGGGCGCGGCTCCAACGCGATGGGGCTGCTCCAGTCGCTGCTGGTCGACGGAGGTCCGCACCGGGTCCGGCGCTGGCTGGGCAGCATCGTGCGGCAACCCGGGCTGGCGGCCCGGATGCTGTCGGTGCGCGGCTGGTCGGAGCGGACGGTGATCGCCCTGGTGATGCAGTCGGCGGACAACTCGCTGACCACCCGGTGGCGGCGCGGCGCGCTGGGCCGCCGGCTCGTCACCGGCCCGGGCCACGGCGCGCCGAACCCGACCTGGATCCCGGCCGGCAACACGGCCGCCCGGCTGCTGGCCGAGGAGATCGGCGGTACGCCCGGCGGCTCGCTCACCGAGCCGTTCGACATCCCGATGACCGCGCACATCCTGGGCGGGGCGGTGATCGGGGCCACCCCGGCCGACGGCGTGATCGACGCCTACCACCGGGTGTACGGGCACCCGGGGCTGCACGTGGTGGACGGCGCCGCGGTCTCGGCGAACCTCGGCGTCAACCCGTCGCTGACGATCACGGCGCAGGCCGAACGGGCCATGTCCCTCTGGCCCAACAAGGACCAGCCCGACCCCCGCCCGCCACTGGGCGGCCCCTACCGCCGGCT
>NZ_QGKR01000279.1 GCF_003172955.1 Micromonospora acroterricola
GCCCTCGGCGCCCACCCGCTGCGCAGTGCCCTCGGAGCCCACCCGCGGCGCAGTGCTCTCGGCGGGCGCGGCCGGCGCGCTGTCGCCACTCTGCGCGGGCGGCGTGCCGCCGGCGGTCCCGAGCGGCTGCGTGACCGTGTCCTGCCGCTCCATGAGCGCGGCGAGGCGCCGCAGACCACGGTGGGCGGCGGTCCGGACCGCGCCGGCCCGGCGGCCCAGCACCCGGCCGGCGGACTCCGCGTCGAGCCCGATCACGGCCCGCAACAGGACAGCCTCGGCCTCGCGGGGCGGCAGGGTGGCGATCAGCGCCAGGGCCGCCTCGGTGCCGATCGTCTCGCCGGCCCTCTCGGCGGTGTCCGCGTCGCTGGCCATGTCGGCGAGCGACTGCACCGGCACCGGCAGCGACGGTCGGCGCCGCAGCCGGCGCAGGTGGTCCATCGCCCGGTTACGGGCGATGGTGACGGTCCAGGCGCGGAACTCGCCGCCGGTGAAGCTCGGCAGGTCGCGGGAGACCTGCAGCCAGGTCTCCGACGCGACGTCCTCGGCGTCCGCGCCCACCAGGGCGGTCAGATACCGCAGCAGGCCGGGCTGGAGGCTGCGGTAGAGAAGACGGAAGGCGTCCTCGTCTCCGGCCTGCGCCGCGGTGACCGCCTCCGACAGCTCGGCGGTCATCCGGGGCGCCTCGACCCGATCCCCGGAGCCGGAGCACCCAAGCGGACGCGCACCGTCGGCCCGACCAGTCCCCGCACCGCCCGCACCGCCCCTCCGCCGATTGGATCGCGCCCGTGCCCATGCGGTCGGGACGGGTGTCTGGACCAGCGTCATGGCGGTCGACGGTCGACGCGCTGCCCGCCGGGCGGGCCCGAGCCGGGCTAACGCTAGGAGGGTGACCGACGGAGCGACAAGTCGGCACCACGTCACGGAAGAGTGACAATTCTCAACACCCTGGGTCGGCGCGTCGCCGTAACGTGCCGTGACCGGCGGACGCTCCCGACCTCTGGTGGCCGTTTCCCGCCCTCGACCGTCAACCCTACGCCGCGATGTGTCGGGTTTCGTCACAGGCTGTTGCCCTGCCGTTACACAGCGGCCATGTCCACACAGGTCAGACCGGATGGACCGGTGGGTACGGACCGCGCGGCCGATCAGGCGGAGCGCACTGTTCCGCGCCGCTCTGGGTACGGTAAGGCGGTGTTGTCATCGGAGGTCGTGCTCAGCGGTCGGTACCGCCTGGACGAACGTGTCGCCACCGGCGGCATGGGCGACGTCTGGCGTGCCTCCGACCTGGTCCTCGGCCGGCAGGTCGCGGTCAAGGTCCTGCTGCCGGCGCTGGTCTCCGACCCCGACTTCATCGCCCGGTTCCGGGCCGAGGCGCGCATCATGGCGGCGCTGCGGCACCCGGGCATCGTGCAGGTCTACGACTGCGGCGAGGACGACCTGCCCGACGGTGGCCGGGCGGACTACCTGGTCATGGAGTTCGTCGAGGGCGAGCCGTTGTCCAAGCGGATCGAGGGGGCCGGCCGACTCGACGTGGCCGAGACCATGTCGATCGTGGCCCAGGCGGCCCAGGCGCTGAACGCGGCCCACCGCGGCGGCATCGTGCACCGCGACGTCAAGCCCAGCAACCTGCTGGTGCAGGAGGACGGCACGGTCGTCCTGGTGGACTTCGGCGTGGCCCGTTCCACCAACGTCACCAGCATCACCAGCACCAACGCGGTGCCCGGCACCGCTCTCTACATGGCGCCCGAGCAGGCGGCCGGCCGCCCGGTCAGCGGCGCCACCGACATCTACGCGCTGGGCGCGGTCGCGTACTGCTGCCTCACCGGCGGTCCGCCGTTCACCGGTGACAACCCGCTCCAGGTCGCCGTCCGGCACCTGGACGACGAGCCGCCGGAGCTGCCGCACGACATCCCGGAGGCCGTCCGGGCCCTGGTGTCCCAGGCCCTCGCCAAGGATCCGCTGGAACGGTTCACCAGCGGCGCGGCGATGGCCGAGGCGGCGCGGTTGGCGGTGACCGGCGGCGAGCCACCGACGGCGATGGTGGCGGCCGCGAGTCCGCTGCGCGACGCCGGACCGGGCACCCGCACCGACGTGCCGCTCGGCGCGGCGGTGGCGAGCACGGTGAAGGCTGGGCGCCCGCAGCGCCGGGGGCCGCTGGTCGGCGCCGCTGCGGCCATGCTGGTCGCGCTCGTCGGGCTCGGCGCCGCACTGGGCGCGGCGCGCCACGCCGGCGAGGAGCCGGCGGTCAAATTGCCGAACACCTCGCCCACCGTGGAGCGGACCGAACAGGTGGACCTGCCGGCCGCGAACGAGCAGCTCACCGTGGGTCCGGCCCGGCCGAACCGGCCGGCCGTGCCCAACGCGACCCCGTCGGCCTCGGTCAGCGCGACGCCGAGCGCCCGGCCCAGCGGGACGCCCAGCAGCTCGCCGTCGCCGACGCCGAGCGCCACCACGGCACCGCCGCCCCCCGACCCGACCAGCACGCCGGGCGAGCCGTCGCCCTCGGCCGAGCCGTCCACGACCACGAGCGCGCCGACCGATCCAGAGGTGCCGACGGCCGGCTGAGCCGACCGGCGGCACGCACCGCGGCGAACCCCACCAGCACCGATATCCCCAAAACGGACTTACGGCGCCGAAGACCGCCCTAGGCTCTCAGCAGGTCATTTACACCATCTGCCGCAGGAGCCTGGGTGAGCGCTGAGAAGCTGGTCGTGATCGGCCAGGGGTACGTCGGACTGCCGTTGGCCATGCGAGCCGTGGAGGCGGGCCTGGACGTGGTCGGCCTCGACGTCGACGCCGACCGGGTGAAGCGTCTCGCCTCGGGCGAGTCGTTCGTCGAGGACATCCCGACCGATCGGCTGGGTCGGGCGCTGGGCAGCGGCCGGTACCACCCCAGCACCGAGTACGCCGACGCCGAGGGCTTCGACATCTGTGTCATCACCGTGCCGACCCCGCTGCGTGACGGCACCCCCGACCTGAGCTTCGTCGAGCAGGCCGGCGTCGGCATCGGCCCGTACGTGCGACCGGGCTGCACGGTGATCCTGGAGTCGACCACCTACCCGGGCACCACCGAGGAGTTGCTGCGCCCACTTCTGGAGTCGGCCAGCGGGCTGCACAGCCCCGGCGACTTCCACCTCGGCTACAGCCCCGAGCGGATCGACCCGGGCAACCCGACGTGGCGGCTGGAGAACACCCCGAAGGTCGTGTCCGGCGTGGACCCCACGTCGCTGGCCCGGGTGGACGGGTTCTACCGGCGCCTCGTGGAGCGCACCGTGCCGGTGGACTCCACCCGCGTCGCCGAGCTGACCAAGCTGATCGAGAACACCTTCCGCCAGGTCAACATCGCGCTGATCAACGAGCTGACGATGCTCTCGCACCACCTGGACATCGACGTCTGGCAGGCGATCGACGCGGCGGAGACCAAGCCGTTCGGCTTCCTGCCGTTCCGGCCCGGCCCCGGCGTCGGCGGGCACTGCCTGCCGATCGACCCGTGCTACCTGTCATGGCAGGTGAAGCGCCGCCTCGGCCGGCAGTTCCGGTTCATCGAGCTGGCCAACGACGTCAACCACGAGATGCCCGAGCACGTCGCGCAGCGGATCATGGCCGGGTTGAACCGGACCGGCCGCGCGGTCACCGGCGCCCGGCTGCTCCTGCTCGGGCTGGCGTACAAGAAGAACACCGGTGACATGCGGGACTCCCCCGCAGTCGACGTGGCCCGGCGGTTGCAGGCCCTCGGCGCGGAGGTCCACGCCGTGGAGCCGTACGCCGAGGCGCACCAGATCCCCGCCGGTGTCACGGTGGTCGGCCTGACCGAGCGGGAGGTGCGGGCCGCGGACGCGGTGGTCGTCGTCACCGACCACGACACCTTCGACTACGAGCTGGTGGCTCAACACGCCCGCTACGTCTTCGACACCCGCAACCGGTGCGTCGGCCCGATGGTCGAGCGCCTGTAGACCCGGCACCGCTGGCCGGTCCCGCCGCGGGGGAAGATGGCGGGGCCGGCCGGCGGATGTCCGTTCGCGTCGCCGCGGTCACTGGTCGCCGAGTGCCTCGACCACCGGTCGGGACAGTGCCCGGCGGGCCGGCAACACCGAGGCGACCAGGGCGGCCAGCGCCGCGACGCCGAGGATCAGCCCGAGCTGGCCGAGCGGCAGCACCACGTGGAAGTCCCCGCCGAGGCGGGCCAGCACGGCCATCCCCGCGGCGCTCACCCCGGTCCCCAGTCCGACCCCGAGCACCGCGCCGACCAGCGCCATCAGCACCGCCTCCACGGCGAGCATGGCCCGCATCCGGCCCCGGGTCAGCCCGACCGCCCGCAGCACCGCGTTCTCCCGGGTGCGCTCCACGACCGAGAGGCTCAGCGTGTTCGCCACCCCGACCAGGGCGATCACCACGGCCAGACCGAGCAGCGCGGTGACGAAGGCGAGCAGCATGTCGACCGTGCCGGTGAGCATCTTCTTGTACGCGCCCTGGTCCATCAGGTTGACCGTCGGGTACCGGCCCACCACCGCCTCGATCGCGTCCCGGGCCTGCTGGGCGCTCACCCCGGCGGCGGGTTCGATTTCGGCCAGGTAGCCCCGCTTGCCGGGAAAGAGCGCGGCGAAGTCCGCGTCGGCCATCTCGATGACGTGACCGGCTGGCGCGGTGCCCGCGACCATGGCGGGCGCCTCGTCGGCGACCACCGCGGCCACCCGGAACGGCCGCCCGCCGACGGTCACCGGTGAGCCGACCTGCCAGCCGCGCGCCTGCGCCAACTCCCGGTGCACCAGCACCTGCCCCGGCCCGAGCCGGCCGACGTCACCGGCCAGCACCCCGGTCAGCGTTCGGCCGACCAGCGCCGGATGAGCGGCTCGAACCTCGATGTCGCCGGTGACGGTGCTGCGTTGCTCGTGCACCACGCCCAGCTCGGGGCGGGCGGCCAGCTCACCGGCGAGCGGGGCGGGCAGGTCCTGCCCGATCCCGCTGACCACGAAGTCGGTCCCGATCTCGGCGTCGACACTGCGCTCGATGCCGTCCTTGGTGCTGTGCGCGCCGACCACGAACGCCGACACCAGGCCGATCCCGATCACCAGGGCGGTGGCGGTCGCGGCGATCCGCCGTGGATTGCGGACGGCGTTGGCCACGGCCAGCGCGGCGGTCGCCCCGACCAACCGGCGGGCCGGCCAGCCGAGGGCCCGGACCAGCGCCGGGACGAGCACCGGACCGAACAGCACGATCCCGAAGAAGGCCAGGATCCCGCCGACGGCCACCAGCAGCACCTGACCGGCGCTGCCGGCGCCGGCCAGCGCGGCAACGCCGGCGGCCAGCACCACCGCGCCGGCGGTGAGCCGAAGCCGACCGGCACCCTGGCTGGGCTGCACCGCGGCGTCGGTGAGCGCGGCCACCGGGGCGACCCGGGTGCCCCGCCACGCCGGCAGCAGGGCGGCGCCGACGGTGAGGACGGTGCCGAGCAGCAGGCTGGTCAGCACGGTCGAGCCGGCCACGGTCAGCCCGCCGGAGACGGGCATGTCCACGCGGGACATCAGCAGTCGCATGCCTCCGGCGAGGGCGACGCCGAGCAGCACCCCGAGCGCGGACGCCACCACCCCGACCACGGCCGACTCCAACAGGGCGGCCCGGAAGACCTGCCCCCTGGTGGCGCCGACCAGGCGGAGCAGCGCGGTGCGCCGGGAGCGCTGGGCCAGGACGATCGCGAAGGTGTTGGCGATCACGAAGCCGGCCACCACGACGGCGACTCCCACGAAGATCAACAGCAGCATGGTGAACTGGTCCAGGGAACGGACGGCGTCCTCCACGGCCTCGTCGAGGATCTGCTGTCGGCTCCGCACGCTGGTGTCGGCGCCAACGGCGGCGCGGACCCGGTCGGCCACCGCCGTGGCGGAGGTTCCCGGCCGCGCGGCCACCATGATCCGGCCGTAACCGCGCTCGCCGGTGACCGCGAGCGCGTCCGGCCCGACGAGGCCGATGAAGGGGCCACCGACGTCGCGTGCGGTGCCGGCCACGTCGACGGTGCCGACCAGGGTGTACGGGCGGGCCGCGCTGCCGGTGCCGCCGACGCGGACGGGGGAGCCGAGGGTGAATCCCTCCTCGGCCGCCGTCGGCGCGTCGAGCACCACCTCTCCGGCGCGGTCGGGCAGCCGGCCGGCGACCACGTCGTACGAGCGCAGCGCGTCCTCCGTGGGGATGGCGGCGAGCACCGTGAAGCCGAGCACCGGTCGGCCGTCGCTGCCGAGGACACCGCCGGTGTTCGTCAGCTCCCCGGCGGCGGCGGCCACCCCGTCGACCGCCCGGACCCGGTCGACCAGGCTGGCGGGCAGCGGCTTGTCGCCGGTGGCGTAGACGCCCAGGTCGGTGTGCCGGTCGAAGGCGCCGGCCCGGTCGTACGCGCCGGCGCGCATCCCGTCGACGAGGATCAGGGTGCCGGCGATGAACGCGACACCGAGCACGACGGCCAGCGCGGAGAGCAGCATGCGCAGCGCCTCGGCGCGCAGCGAGCGCAGGGTCAGGCGGATCATCCCGGTCACCGCCCCCGTGCCGGCGCGGACCCGGCCCGCACGTCCCGGCCGGCGAGGACCGGCTCGCTCGCCGGACGTCGCCCCTCCGTCGTGGGTGGACGGGCGGGGTCGAGGTTGGCCAGGGTGTCCAGCACCTGCTCGGGGGTGGGCGCGGCGAGGTCGCCGACCAACCGGCCGTCGGCCAGGAAGACGGCCCGGTCCGCATGCCCGGCGGCGATCGGGTCGTGGGTCACCATGATCACGGTCTGGCCCAGGGTGTCGACGGCCTCCCGCAGCAGCCGCAGCACCTCCGCCCCGGAGCGCGAGTCGAGGTTGCCGGTCGGTTCGTCGGCGAAGATCACCCACGGCCTGGTGATCAGGGCGCGGGCCACCGCGACCCGCTGCTGCTGGCCGCCGGACAGCTCCGCGGGCCGGTGCCGCAGCCGGTCGCCCAGCCCCACCGCCGCCACCACCTGCCGCAGCCAGGCCGGGTCCGGCCGCCGCCCGGCGATGGCCAGCGGCAGGACGATGTTCTCCTCGGCGGTCAACGCCGGCAGCAGGTTGAACTTCTGGAAGACGAAACCGACCCGGTCGCGCCGCAACAGGGTGAGCCGCCGGTCGTCGAGCCCACCGAGGTCGGCCGCACCGATGCCCACCGAGCCGGCGCTCGGCCGGTCCAGGCCGGCCAGGCAGTGCATGAGGGTCGACTTCCCGGAGCCGGAGGGACCCATGATGGCGGTGAACCGGCCGGCGGCGACATCGAGGTCGACCCCGTCGAGCGCGACGACCGCTGCCGGGCCGCTGCCGTACCGTTTCTCGAGGCCACGAGCGGTGACCGCGACGCCGGTGCCGGCGTGGGCGGGAGGTGCGAGGGACATGCGGGCTCCCCGGTGGAGGTGTGGATCGGACCCCTCCGACGCTATGGCCGCTACGGGTCAGTCGATCTCCACCTGCACGCTCGACCTGCGTGCGTCCCGGGTCGCGGTGCGCCCGCCTCCCGGTACGACCCAGGTCGTACGCCGGGTCATCCCCCGGGCGTGACCAGCCCGCTCTCGTACGCCAGGACCACCGCCTGGACCCGGTCCCGTAGCTGGAGCTTGGCCAGGATCCGCCCGACGTGCGTCTTCACCGTCGCCTCGGCCACGTGCACCCGCGCGGCGATCTCCGCGTTGGACAGCCCCTGCGCGACCAGCAGCAGCACCTCCCGCTCCCGCTCGGTGAGCTGCGCCAGCCGGGGGTCCGCGGTCGGGCCGGCGCCGAGCTGGCCGGCGAACCGGTCCAGCAGCCGCCGCGTGATCGACGGCGCGACCACCGAATCGCCCTCGGCCACCACCCGGATCGCGGCCAGCAGCTCCTCCGGCGGGACGTTCTTGAGCAGGAAGCCGCTCGCCCCGGCCTGCAGCGCGGCGAACGCGTCCGCCTCGGTGTCGAAGGTGGTCAGCACCAGCACCCGGGGACGGCCGTCGGGCCGGGCCGCGCAGAGCCGCCGGGTCGCCTCCACCCCGTCCATGGTCGGCATCCGGATGTCCATCACCACCACGTCGGCCTCGGTGCGGGCGAGCACCCGCAGCGCGTCCGCGCCGTCGATGGCCTCCCCGACCACCTCCAGGTCGGGCTGGGAATCCAGCACCATCCGGAACCCGGCGCGCACCAGCGCCTGGTCGTCCACGATCACCACCCGGACCGTCATGCCGCGATCACCTCCGTTGCGGGCTCCGACGGTAGCGGTAGCCGCACCTCGAGCTGCCAGCCCCCGGCCAGCCGGGCACCGGCGGTGAGGCTGCCGTCGTACACCGCCACCCGCTCCCGCATGCCGAGCAGACCGTGACCGCCGGACGGCGGCGGGCTGACGAGCGGGCGGCCCTGGCCGTCGTCGACCACCCGGACCACGACGGCGCCGGCGGTGTACGCCAGGGCGAGCTCGACGCCGGCGCCGACGCCGGCGTGCTTGAGCGCGTTGGTCAGCGCCTCCTGCACCACCCGGTAGATCGTCAGCTCCAACCCGGGCGGGAGCATCGGCGGCTCGCCGTCGACGGTGTGCCGGATGAGCAGCCCGGCGTCGCGGAACCGGGCCAGCAGGTCGGGCAGCTCGGCCAGGGCCAGCCGGCGGTGCTCCGGGTCGGCGGCCACCACGGGCCCGCCCGCGCCGGTCGGGCCGGCGTCGCGCAGGACGCCGACCAGCCGGCGCATCTCCTCCAGCGCCTGCCGGCCGGTGTCCGCGACGACCTTGACCGCGGTCCGTGCCTGCTCGGGATCGCGGTCCAGCATGAACCGCGCGCCATCGGCCTGGACGATCATCACCGCCATGCTGTGCGCCACCACGTCGTGCAGCTCACGGGCGATCCGGGTGCGCTCCTCGGCGACCGCCGCGCGGGACTCGGCCTCCCGCTCGCGCTCCAGCGTGCTGGCCCGCTCCTCCAGGCTCACCACGTAGAGGCGGCGGGTCCGCACGTTCAGCGCGACCAGCCAGACCGCGCCGGTGACCAGCGCGTACCACAGCGCGGTCACCCAGTAGTTGATGACGCCCGGGGTCTGCGCGGCGGCGAGCAGCACGCCGACGGCGGCGACCGCGCCGGCGAGCACCCCGTCGCGCAGCCGCTCGCCGTACTTCATGACGCTGTAGAGGGCGATCAGGACGGCGACGTCGTAGGCGAGCGGACCCCACTGTGCGATCACCTGGACCACGGCGAGTGCCGCGACCACCACGGTCACCGCGCTCGGGTGCGAGCGGCGGAACAGCAGGGCCACCGCCATCCCCACGCCGACCAGGGTGGCCGCCCAGCCGCCCGGCTGGTTGACGGCCCCCGCCAGGCCGAAGAGCGCCACCGCGCCGGCGACGGCCACGTCGAAGGCGACGCTGCGCAGCGGGCGACCGAACATCGTGCGTCTCACGGTCACCCAGCGTACGTGCCGGAGGGCCGGCTCAGCCGGCGAGGACCTGGCGCATGCGCTCGATCTCGACGGTCTGCTCGGTGGCGACCGAGTTGGCGAACTCGTTGAGCGTCAGGTCGGAGCCGACCGTGAGCAGGTCGGTGGCCAACGCGATGGCGCCCTGGTGGTGCTCGGTCATCATCCGGACGAAGAGCCGGTCGAAGTCGGCGCCACGGGTGGCGGCCAACTGCCGCATCGCCTCCGGTGACTGCATGCCGCGCATGCTGCCGTGGTCGTGGCCGGGGGCCTCCGCGGGGAGGCCGCGGGTCTGCAGCCAGCCCCGCATCATGCCCATCTCCGGCCCCTGGCTCGCTCGGATCCGGTCGGCGAGGGCGCGGATGTCCGGGTCGGCGGCGCGGTCGGGGGCGAGCTCCGCCATCTCCAGGGCCTGGGCGTGGTGCGGGATCATCATCCGCACGAACCAGACGTCCATTGAGTTGTGTGGGGCGGGGCCGGCGTCGCGGACCTCGTGGGCGGCGCGGGTCGCCGCCGACTCACCCGGCCGGCCGGGCGCGATGACGGTCAGGTCGGTGGGAACGGGCGTGGCCGCCGGCGTGGAGGTGGCGGGCGCGGCGGCCGGCTGCCGGGCGCCCGTCCCGGAATTTCCGCCTGTGCGGACGACGACGAAGGCCACCAGTGGCAGCACGAGCGCCAGTGTGACGATCGCCAGGGTCCGTGCGCGCCGACTGGTCATGGAGCCACTCCCTGGGGTCGAGGTCATCGCGATGCTATCCATTGAGGAAGGCGCTCGCATGTGACCCAGCTCACATCGATGCTCTTCGCCGAGCGGTAAGGTGTGGACCGTCCCTCCCCCCTTGCGAAGGGCCTCGCCGATGATCAGATTCCACATGCCACGGTTACGACAACTCCGGATCGTGGGCCTCGCCGCGACCGGCCTGCTCGTCGCCAGCGTCCTCGTTGCTCCGGCAAGCAACGCCCAGGTCGTCCCGCAGTCGGCCCCTGCCGCCGCGGCCAGCAACACGATCCCCGGCGTCGACGAGATCGTGAGCAGCCCCAACCTGCGCCAGATCGCCAACGTTCCCAAGGTCGCCCCACTGGACGCGACCAACAGCGACATCGCCTTCCAGGGCAAGTACGCCTTCGCGGGCAACTACAACGGCTTCGTCATCTACGACATCTCGCGGCCGAGCGCGCCGACGGTCGCGGCCCGGGTGCTCTGCCCGGGGTCGCAGAACGACATCTCCGTCCACGGTGACCTGCTCTTCCTCTCCACCGACTCGTCCCGCAGCGACGACTCCTGCAACAGCACCACGCAGGGGGCGGACGTGAAGGGGTCGTGGGAGGGCATCAAGGTCTTCGACATCAAGGACAAGGCCAACCCGCGCTACATCAAGTCCGTCGAGACGGCTTGCGGCTCGCACACCCACACCCTGGTGCCGGGCAAGGACCGCAAGGCGGTCTACCTGTACGTCTCGTCGTACAGCCCGCGGGCCGAATTCCCGGACTGCCAGCCGCCGCACGACTCCATCTCCATCATCAAGGTGCCGCTGAAGAAGCCCACCGACGCGGCAGTGGTCTCGACCCCGAACCTCTTCCCGGACGGTGGTTTCCCGGGCAGCACGACGGGCTCGGCGACCACCGGTTGCCACGACATCACCGTCTACCCGTCCAAGGACCTGGCCGCCGGCGCCTGCATGGGTGACGGCATCCTGCTGGACATCCGCAACCGGGAGGCGCCTCGGGTGATCAACCGAGTGCGGGACACGACCAACTTCGCGTTCTGGCACTCGGCCACCTTCAACAACGCCGGCACGAAGGTGATCTTCACCGACGAGCTGGGTGGCGGCGGCGCGGCGACCTGCAACGAGGCCATCGGGCCGAACCGCGGCGCGGACGCCATCTACGACATCACCGGTCGCGGTGACGCCCGGACGATGCAGTTCCGCAGCTACTACAAGATTCCCCGCAACAACGCGGACACCGAGAACTGCGTGGCGCACAACGGCTCGCTGGTCCCGGTGCTCGGGCGGGACATCATGGTCCAGGCGTGGTACCAGGGCGGCATCTCGGTCTGGGACTTCACCGACTCGGCCAACCCGAAGGAGATCGCCTTCTGGGAGCGGGGTCCGCTCTCGGCCGACCAGTTCGTGAGTGGTGGCACGTGGTCCGCGTACTACTACAACGGCCACATCTACTCCAACGACATGGTCAAGGGCCTGGACGTCCTGGAGCTCAAGGACTGGCGTACCTGGACGGCGAACCTGACCCGGTACAAGGAGCTCAACGTGCAGAGCCAGCCCAGCTACCTGGGTTGGTAGGCACCGCGCACTGACTGGTAGGCACCGAGCACGAAGCCGGGCCCGGTCCCCGATTCCCGGGGGCCGGGCCCGGCCACGTCCGGCGGCTGTCGAGCGAGGGCGTCAGGTCATCGGCAACCGGTAGCGCCGCTCGCCCCCGCCGGTCGCGGTGACCAGCCGAACCTCGCCGCTGCGCAGCCCGTACGTCACCGACCAGCGGGTGTGCCCCTGGCGGACGGTGGCGAGCACCCGGTGCGCCGCGGTCGCGTCCAGCACCCCGCCCGCCCCGGTCAGCGTGGCGGCGATCTGCCCGTACCGGCGGTCCTCCCGGCGACGCTGCTCAGGAACCCCAGCGACCGGCACGTTGGTCAGCGCCTGCCAGCCGCCCGTGCCCCGCTCCACCCGCAGCTCGCCATCGACGAACTCGATCACCGCGGACGCGCCGGTCGCGTCGGCCAGCAGGTAGTGCAGTGCCGGCCCGCCGTCGAAGTCGAGGTTGTGCCGGGTGAACACGGCGACCGCCTCGTCGACCGTGGCGGCACGGTCCAGCACCAACCGCAGGATCCGGACCGAGCCGACGGTGGGCTTGCCCGGGTCGGGGCGGACCGTCGCCGCGTCGTCCGCGGCCAGCCCCACCGCCAGGCCCCGCTCGTTCATCCCGTCGAAGGGCAGCAGCGGCGCGTTGAGCAGCCGGCGGTCGCCGGTCGGGTCGGCGTCGACCCCGAGGTAGGACATGTCGACCAGCGAGACGGCCGCGTAGCCGTCCGGCGGATCCGTCCGCAGCACCATCGCCGGGTTGGCGTCCCAGTCGAAGTTGCGGGCGAACAACGGCCGGGTCGGGTCACCCGCGGCGACGAACAGCGAGCAGCCGAACGGGCTGGGCGGGGTGGCGTCGGTGCCCACCGTCGGGTCGTACGCGCCGACGTAGGTCATCTCGTACAGCGGCAGGTCGTCGACGCGGCGCAGGCTGGCCATGGTCTGCTCGGCCTGGGCGTCGTCCTGTCGGGAGGCGGTCGGCGTGCCGGTCGGCGGCGAGCCGGTCGGACCGGTCGACCCCGTCGAGGTGCAGGAGGTCAGGGCGAGCAGCAGGGCCGTCGTGACGGCCGGGAGGTTCCTGCGCATATCCGTTGGACGCTATGGGACCCATCGAGGGTTGTCCACCAGGACCTGCGGCCGCCCCCGCCACGCCGGCGGGTGGCCGCCGGCCAGGTCCGGGCCCGTGTCACCCGGCGGCCCGCTCGACGACGAACATGAAGCAGCCGTACACCACGTTGCGGCTGTGCAGCTGGTGCACCGCCGGGTCGGCGAACAGCTCGGCGATCACCGCCTCCGGTTCGGTGCCGTCGTGCAGCCGACCGCCGTGGATCCGGCCCTGCCGGTCGTACGCCCGCAGGACCTGGGATCGCCCCCGCCAGTCCGACGGGTGCTGGCCTGCCCGCTGCGGGCCCGGGCAGGCCACGGCGTGCGCGAAGACCGGGCCCACCTCCCGGTACGGGCCGGCGGCCACCGGCGGCGCGTAGCCGAACAGCAGCAGCGCCTCCCCCGCCTCGGCGTCGCGCAGGCAGCAGCGCAGCGGTTCCCCACCGCCCGCCGGGAGCGCCTCGACGGGGCGGCCAGCGGCGTCGCGGCGGGTGCGGCGGACGGTGTCGAGCGTCGCGGCCGGCAGGGCGCGGACGCGGAAGGCGGTGCTGGTCGTCATGCGTCCAGCCTGGCCCGGCGCCGGCGCGGGTGCTGGCGGCGATCGGACCTGGCGCTGGGGGCCGACCGGTCGGTCCCGGTGCACGGTCGGTCCCGGTGTGCGGTCGCGCGTCGGGGAACGGGTCAGCCGACCGTCGACCGGCGGGGTGGCCGGGGGCCGACCAGCCGGCGGACCATCGGCTTGGCGTTCCACTTCGCCGCCCCGACCAGGTCGCGGGCGTGCTCCAGGACGGTGTAGTCGGGCCGGGTCAGCCCGGCTGCGATCGCCCGGTCGAGGTCGTTGCCGCACCGGGTCAGCACGGTGTCGAAGTCGCGGCGGACCGGCTCCAGCAGGTCGTAGCCGAACGAGCGGTGCAGCCGGGCGAAGAGCGGCTTGTACAGCCGGACCCGCTCGTGCAGCCCGGTCGAGTACGACATCGGGTTCTTCGGCCGGCGAAGGACGTAGTCGGGCAGGACGTCGGCGAACGCCCGCCGGACGATCCACTTCTCCTGCCCGTCGCGAAGCTTCAGCTCCAGCGGCAGCCGCATGGCCAGCTCCACGACGCTGAGGTCGAGGAACGGCACCCGCGCCTCCACCCCGTGCGCCATGGCGGCCCGGTCGACCCGCTGCAACTCCGTACGGCACAGGTTGCGGATCCGGTGCAGGAACAGCCGGCGGGACGCGGTCGCGTCGACCTGCCCGTACATCGGGTACCCGCCGAACAGCTCGTCGGAGCCGTCGCCGGTGAGCACCACCTTGACCCCGAGGGCGCGCAGCCGCCGGAAGATCGGCACCGAGACGACCGCGTTGATGATGTCGCCGTACTCGGTCAGCTCGGAGACGCGGATCGCCTCGCGCACGTCGGTCAGCCGGATGTCGCGCGGCCGCAGCTCGATCACCTCGTGCGCCACCCCGAGGTCGGCGGCGAGCCGCCGGGCGTACGTCACGTCGGGGCTGTCCGGCACGCCGACCGTCACCGCGACACAGTCCGGATGCATGTCCCGCACGTGCCGCAGGGTCAACGAGCTGTCCAGCCCACCGGAGAGCACCACCCCGACGGTGAGGTCCGTGTCCACCCGCATCCGGATCGCGTCGGTCAGCGCGGCACGGACGAGCAGGGCGGCCTCGTCCGGGTCGTCGATGACCGGCAGCCCGTCGCCGAGGGTGAGCAGGTCGACGTACGGGCGCAGCCGCACCTGCCCGTCGGGGTCCGCCCAGCCGTGGTGCCCGGGTGGCACCTCGGTGATCGGGGCGCCGTGTCCGACGAGCGCCTTGACCTCGGAGGCGAGGTGCAGGCAGCCGGGTCGGCGCGACCAGTACAGCGGCTTCACCCCGAGCGGGTCGCGGGCCACGTACGCCCGGCCGGTGGCGCGCTCGACGACCGCGAAGGCGTACTCGCCGCGCAGCCGGGTCACCGCCGCCTCTCCCCACTGTTGGAAGGCGGCGAGCAGCACCTCGGTGTCGCTCTCGCTGCGGAACACGTGCCCGAGGCGGATGAGCTGCGTGCGCAGTGCCCGGTGGTTGAAGACCTCGCCGTTGAAGCAGAGCAGCCAGCGCTCGTCGGCTGAGGTCCACGGCTGCACGGCCCGGTCCCGGTCCACCACGCGCAGCCGGCGGGTGCCGGCGAGCAGTCCGCTCTCGGACCGGGTCTCGGTGACCTCGCCACGGGAGGCGAGGACGGTGAGCATCCGCCGGAAGGTCGTCGGGTCGGCCTCGGGGCCGATGCTCAGGGCGATGCCGCACATTGGCTCAGACCCCCATCTCGGCCTCGTACGCTCGGCGCAGCCGACGCCGGGCGGTGGGCGCGAGACAGAGGTGCCAGGCCTGCCCCTCGTCGATCACGTTGAGGTCCCCGGCCTCCTGCCGGGCCAGCAGCAGCTCCGCCAGCGCCTCCCGCGCGCCGAAGCGCTCGTACCAGTCCAGCTCGACGTCCATGGAGTAGCCGAGGCAGTGCCCACTGGGCAGCATCGCGGCGTACCCCAGGCGGCGCAGCCGGTACTGGTGTTCGGTGCTCCGGACCAGGCTGGTCACCCAGAGCGGCGGGGTGGCGGGCGGCGCGGCGGCGGCGAACTCCCGCCCGAGGTCGTTGAGCATCGCCACCACCTCGCGTCGGGCGCGCCGGAAGAGCAGCCCGGCGGTGCGCGGGGTGGCGTCCGGCCGCAGCCGCCGGCGCAGCCCGCGCGCGGCCCGGCCGACGATGGTGCTGGGCTGCTCCTGGTAGCGGAAGCGCAGCAGGTCGCGGCGGCGCAGCCACTCCAGGTCGACCAGGTCGGGGCTCCCGTTTACCTGGTCGTCGGTGACGAAGGTGGGGGCGTCCTGCCACCACAGCACGTCGATGCGGGAGAGCAGGTAGATCCGCACCAGCGCGGTGAGGTCACGCGCCGAGGTCCGCTCGTTCGGCTGGTAGCGGGCCATCTCCAGCAGCAGCGTCTCGCGCGCGCCGATCAACCCCTGCGGGGTGGCGTCGAGCACCGCCGCGAGCGCCGGCTCGCGCAGCCGCTCGTCGATGAGCACCTGCCGGGCCCGGGTGCTGGTCGCGTCGGCCAGGGCGCCGACCTCGACCAGCAGGTCGGCGACGGCCGCCCGGTAGGCGGTGAGGTCCGGCGCGTTGGCGGGGAGGCGGCGCGGGGTGGCGCCGGAGGGCCGG
>NZ_QGKR01000283.1 GCF_003172955.1 Micromonospora acroterricola
GTGTATAAGAGACAGCCTAGACCCCCCGCCCCCGCCTCGTGATCAAGAGGTTTCCGTCAAGAATTGCGTCGTCGATGACGCAAACTTCTTGATCAACACCGGATGGGGGTGGCGCGCTCGGGCGGTGACGGGATGGTGAGTCAGCGGGTGGTGTGGCCGAACTCGCCGTGCTTCACCGCGCCGACGAAGGCCGTCCATCCGTCGGCCGGGTAGACGAGGGCCGCCGCCGCGCGGTCCTTTGTGTCCCGCACAGCCACCCGGCCCGAACCGTCCAGGATGGGTCCCGCCTCGACACAGCTACCGCCGTTGCTATCGCTCTTGCTGCTGATGTGCCAGGCCACGTTGGGCATGCTTCCGCTCATGACAACTCCTCCGCGATGCTCGTGATCAACTTGGTTGACTCGCTCTCGCTGAGCGCAGAATCCAGCAGGCGACCGTAGGTACGAACGAACCGCTCAACCTTTGGCGACTCCAGGTAGAGCCGCCCTCCCAGAGACTCCACGTAGGCAACCGCAGGATACGGTTCTGGCAGGCGGAATATCCAGAACGTGCCGTCAAGCCCCTGATGCAGGGCGACGTCGGACGGCATGACTCTGATCGCCACGTTGCGCAGCCGCTGCGCCTGCACGAGGTGGTGCAGTTGCCGGCGCAGCACCTCGGGCCCGCCAACCTGCCGACGCACTGCCGCTTCGTCGATCACCGTGGAGATTGTGAGCGGCCGGCTTCGTTTCAGCACTTCTTGGCGGGTCATTCGAAGCTCGACCCACCGGCTGATCGTCGCCTCGGTCGCCCTCGGTTCTGCGGCGTTACGAATCACGGCCTCGGCGTACTCCCGGGTCTGAAGCAGCCCCGGGATCAGCGTGAGATGGAAGCAGCAGACCTGCTCTGCGCGACCTTCCAACCAGGGATATTCGATGAACGATGCGTCGACAACGTCGCCGTAGTTCTCATCCCACCGGTCGGTGCGCCAGACCTCCTCGGCAAGCGCCAGCAGACGGGCGCGCTCGGCCGCGTGGTGGAACCCGTATAGGTCCAGCAACGCGATGACGTCACCCTTACGGATCGGCCAGTCCGCGCGCTCGTAGCGGCCAAGCGCGGACATGTCACGTTGCAGGTGCTCGGCAACCAGTTTCAGTGTCATCCCCCGCTCCTCCCGCAGGGTCCGCAACTGCTGACCGAGCCATTGCGCCCGCAGGGTCCTGATGAACGGCTTGTGCGGCATGATCCACCTCTCGAATCGGTTGGCGAGGCCCGCGCAGGAACCATTGCTCCAGTTCCTGGCCACTGGAAACGTGGCCTTCGGGTGAGGTGATCGCCGGCCCCCGGGGACGCCCGGTGCAAACACGGCAACCGCGGCTGTGCCAACAGCCGAGAAGGTGACGAGAGACGGCCTCGCGAGTGGCAGGCGCATACCGGCTCTCGTCGGGTCTCAACTAGAGCGTCGGGATGCGTCAATCCCGGCTCCGAACCGACTTGACGAATACGTACCACGGAAAAGGGCGTCCCCGCGACCCTGACCCGCCCTCAACGGCACGGGCCGCCCGAATCCGCCGACGACGAGAGAGGTGACCGATGACCCGAGGGACGCTCTACGACGGCACCCGACTGGCCCGGCTGCACCCGAGCCAGGTCCGCGACCGTCAGTTCACCGCCGTCGGCTTCGGCCGGCGGGGTCTCGACCCCCGGGAGGTACGGAGGTTCCTGCACCGTGTCGCGTTGGACCTGACCACGCTGCACCATGATCTGGCCCGGCTGAGCGAGGAGAACGCCCGGGTCAAGCGGGCGCTGCGGGACTGGCAGAGCGCTCAGGCTCGCCGGGGTGACGGGTGAGCCGGGGGTGGGAGCACCAGTACAGCGGGGTTTTCGCACCGCTGCCGCGCATCGCGGTGCGGGCGTTCACCGAACCGGCGGAGCCGCCGCCCCGGCACGTGATCCACCTGCCGGTGGCGGTCGCCGACCTGGCCGGGGCGCTGGACCTGGCCCGTACGCTCGCCCGGTCGCTGGCCGCGACGCCGCAGGTCGACGTCGCCGGCGCCACCGTCTCTGCGGAGGACGCGCAGCACGTACGGCATTGGGTGTTCTGCGACCGGATCATGCCGGAACGCCGCCGGTGCGCGCGCCGGGCCGGCCACCGCGGACCCTGCCTGCCCGCCAGCGACCCCTAGTCAGAATCCCGCGAGCTATCCGGTGACCTCGGCGCGGAGCCGCTCGGCCACCTCGTCGGGGGATGGCATCGCGGCGACCTCGGCGCTGATCCGGCGCGCCTCGGCGGTGAACGTCGGCTCGTCGAGCAGCCGGCGCAGTGCCGCCGCGATCGCCGCCGGCTCGGCCTGGCCGGGTGCCAGTGCGAGGCCCGCCCCGGACGCCGCGACCCGGTCGGCCTGGATGAACTGGTCGGCGCCCTGCGGCACGACCACCATCGGGATGCCGCGGGCCAGCGTGCCGAGGGTGGTGCCGGCGCCGCCGTGCGAGATGACCGCGGTGACGTTCTCCAGCAGCTGCGCGAGCGGCACGAAGGGGCTGAACTCCACCCGGTCCGAGTCGAGCTGGTAGTCCTGCGGCTTGCCGTCCAGGCCGAGCGTGGCCAGCACGTCGACGTCGAGGTCGGTGAGGGCGCCCAGCAGCGGGCCGACCACGGCCGGGTCGGCGAAGACCGTACCGAAGCTCACCAGCACGCGGGGGCGGCCGTCGGCCGGCGGGGTGGCGCCGCCGCTGGTGGTGGGGGCGTCGAGCGCCTGGTGCGGTTCCGGTCGCAGCGCGATCCGCTCCACGCTCGGGGGTACGGCGACGTCCGGGAACTGGAGTCCGGGCGGGCAGGTGTCCAGCAGCCACCGGCCCGACGGGGTGCGCTCCGGCGCCGACAACCCCCGCTCCTCGTAGCGGGAGCGGACCACGGCGGTCAGCGCGTCGGTGAACTCGGCCGGCACCGCCGGCCCGAAGGCGAGGGTCGCCAGGGGTACGCCGAGGCTGACCGCGACCAGCGGGCCCACGAAGTCGACCATCTCGTTGACGATCAGGTCCGGCTGCCAGCGCTTCGCCTGCGCCAGCGCCTCGTCGGCGCTCAGGTCGACCCGGACACCGGCGAAGAACTCGGCGACCGCCTCCGGGGTGGGCTCGGTCGCGGGGTTGATCCCCAGCTTGCGTCCCACCTCGGCGAAGAGCACGTCCGGCATGGGTCCGGCCGGCAGCAGCTCGAATCCCTCGGGCGCGACGAGCGGGCTCATGCCCGCGGCGCTGACGACCGCCACGTCGTGCCCCTGGCGTCGGAACGCGCGGGCCAGGGGAAGCAGCGGGAGGAAGTGCCCGAAGGCGGGCGTCATTGAGAAGAGGAATCGCATAGTCATCAGAATACCCTTCTGATGAAGTGCGCCGTATAGTGCCCTGATGGCCGCTCAACCCCGCGCCAGCCGGCGCCAGGAGAGCGCCGAGCAGACCCGCAGGTTGATCTTGGAAGCCGCCCAGGATCTCTTCATCACCCAGGGGTACGCCGCCACGACGGTCAACGACATCGCCGCCCGCGCCCGGGTGGCCGTCGCGACCGTGTACACCAGCGTCGGCGGCAAGCCGACCCTGCTGCGGGCGCTGATCGAGGCGGGTGTGAACGACCCGGAGACGGCCCGGACGGTCGCGGCGACCGCGGTCGCCGCCGACCCCGGCGAGGTCCTGCGTCTGGTCGGCGCCGGGACGCGGCACGGCCACCAGAGCCGGCCCGACACGATCCGGCTGATGCGGGCCGCGGCCGGCATGACAGCGAGCGCTGCGGCGGCGGCGCGGGACGGTGCGGCGGCCTACCGGCAGGCGCTACGGGTGGGCGCGGTACGACTGAACGACCTTCGCGCCCTCCGACCGGGCCTCACTGTCGAGCAGGCCACCCAGGTGCTCTGGTTCTATTTCGGGCTGCACTCCTGGCCGCAACTCGTCGACGAGGGCGGCTGGTCGTACGACGAGGCGGAACGGTGGCTGGTCGACCGGGCCGGCGAGGCGCTGCTCCGGGCGTGAGAGGCGCCCTCAGCCGCCGTCCACGATGACCAGCTCGCCGACCTGCTCGCCGATCGCGGTACGCGCCTCCGCCGGCAACCCGACGTCGGTGATCAGCACGTCGGCGGCCTCCAACGGGGCGATGGTGGCGATGCCGATGGTCTCCCACTTGGTGTGGTCGGCGAGCACCACCAGCCGGCGGGCGGCCCCGATGAGGCACCGGTTGACCCCGGCCTCCAGCAGGTTGGGCGTGGTGAAGCCGGTGCGGGGGCTGAGCCCGTGCACGCCCAGGAAGAGCAGGTCGACGTTGAGGGCGCTGATCGCCGTCTCGGCCACCGGCCCGGTGAGCGCGTCCGACGGGGTCCGGATGCCGCCGGTCAGCACCACCGTCTGGTCGGCACGGGGATTCTGGTAGAGCGCGTCGGCCACCGGGATCGAGTTGGTCACCACGGTCAGCCCACGTACGTCGGAGAGCAGGGTGGCCAGCGCGGCGGTGGTGGTGCCGGCGGAGAGCGCGATGGCCATCCCCGGCTCCACCATGGTCGCCGCCCGCTCGGCGATGGCCCGCTTCTCCGCCTGCTGGCGGATCGACTTCGCGGCGAACCCGGGCTCCTCGGCGGAACCCGGCCCGGCCAGTGTCGCGCCGCCGTGCACCTTGTCCACCAGGCCGCGTTCGGCCAGCACCTCCAGGTCGCGCCGGATCGTCATGTCGGAGACGCCGAACCGGCTGACCAGGTGGCTCACCCGTACGCCGCCACGCTGGCGGATCAGATCGAGGATGGCGGTCTGCCGCTGCTGGGCGAGCATCTGGGGAACCTCCTTCGCGCGATGACTGTCGCCGGGTCAGGCCGGATCGTCGGCCCGGTCCTCCCGGACCACGGCCACGTCGCCGGCCGGCACTGTCAGCTCACCGGCACACCGCGCTCCGGTCAACAGCTCCGTGCCGGCGACCGCGAGCCGCACCTCGGTGTCGGTGTGGTTGATCGCGAACAGCCAGCTCCGCTCGCCGTCGCGGCGCCGCACCACCTCCACCCCGGCCGGCGCCGACGCCGCCGGGCGGACACCGGCCTCGTCGACCAGCCGGGCGACCAGGCGGTCGGTGGCCGGCTCGTCCAGCCGGGTGCCGACGTACCAGGCGGCGCCCGCGCCGACCGCATGCCGGGTCAGCGCCGGCACGCCCGGCAACGGCCCGTCGGTGTACGAGGCGAGCACCTCGGCGCCCTCCGGGTGCAGCCACTCGGTCCACACGTCGGCCGTGCCGCCGTCGTCCAGCCGGACCTGCTCGCCCTCGCGCAGCGGGAAGAACTCCTCGGTCCGTACGCCGAGCAGCTCCCGGAACGCGCCCGGGTAGCCGCCCAGACGGATGTGGTCGTTCTCGTCCACGATGCCGCTGAAGTAGGTGATCGCCGCGGTGCCACCGGCCTCGATGAACCGGCGCAGCGCCTCGGCGTCGGCGTCACGGACCAGGTAGAGGGTGGGCGCCAGGACCAGCCGGTAGCCGGTGAGGTCGGCCGACGGGTGAACGATGTCGGCGGTCACGCCGGACCGCCACAGCGCGCCGTAGAGAGCGGTGAGCCGGTCGGCGTAGCGGACGTCGACGCTCGGGTGCGAGTCGAGCTCGACGCCCCACCACGCCTCCCAGTCGAACAGGATGGCCACGTCGGCGTCCACCCGGCTGCCGCGTACCTCGGCGAGTGCCGCGAGGTCCGCGCCGAGCTGGCAGACCTCGCGGAACACCTTGGTCTCCGGGCCGGCGTGCGGCACCAGCGCGGAGTGGAACTTCTCGGCGCCGGCCCGGGAGGCCCGCCACTGGAAGAACAGCACACCGTCGGCGCCGCGGGCCACGTGCGCCAGGCTGTTGCGGCGCAGCTGACCCGGCAGCTTGGCGACGTTGCGCGGCTGCCAGTTGACGGCGCTGGTGGAGTGCTCCATCAGCAGCCACGGGTCGCCACCGGCGACGCCGCGGGTGTGGTCGGCCGAGAGCGCCAGCCCGAGGTGCGCCTGCGGGTCGGCGGCGGTCAGGTAGTGGTCGTTGGAGACCAGGTCCACGTCGTCGGCCCAGGAGTGGTAGTCCATGTGCTTGATCCCGGTGCCGATCATGAAGTTGGTGGTCACCGGCTGGCGGACCAACGTCTTCAAGAGCTCGCGTTCGGCACGCAGTTGGGCACGCTGCTCGTCGGAGGAGAAGCGCAGGAAGTCCAGCTGCTGGGTGGGGTTGGCGAAGGTCGGCGCGGTGCGCGGCGGGTTGATCTCGGCCCAGTCGCCGTAACGCTGGCTCCAGAACGCGGTGCCCCAGGCGGCGTTGAGCCGGTCCAGGTCGCCGTAGCGTTCGCGCAGCCAGCCACGGAACGCCTCGGCGCTCACGTCGCAGTAGCAGTGCACGTTGTGGCAGCCCAGCTCGTTGGAGACGTGCCACATCACCACGGCCGGGTGCTCGGCGTACCGGCCGGCGACCGCCCGGACCAGCTCGAGCGACCGCTCGCGGAACATCGGGGAGCTGGGGCAGTACGCCTGCCGCCCACCGGGCCAGAGGATCGCGCCGTCGGCCCGGCGGGGCAGCGTCTCCGGGTACGCGCGGGCCAACCACGGTGGCGGGCTGGCGGTGGCGGTGGCGAGGTCGACCTGGATACCGCCGTCGTGCAGCAGGTCCAGCACGCGGTCCAGCCAGCCGAACTCGAACCGGCCCGGAGTGGGCTCCAGCAGGGCCCAGGAGAAGATGCCGACGGAGACCAGGTTGACCCCGGCCCGGCGCATCAGCTCGACGTCCTCCGACCAGGTCTGCTCGGGCCACTGCTCGGGGTTGTAGTCGCCGCCGAAATAGATGCCGTCACCCTGCCATCGCCGCATGAGAGCTGAGGGTGCACCTGGCAAGCCACGGAAGTCAACAGGTTCCAACATCGATTTCTTTTCCAACGTTTACCACGTAACAGCCGTGTCACGACTGGGTTCCGGGAGGCGAACTGCCCTCTTGACAGCGCCCGGCGGACGGGTAGCTTGAGGCCCCAATGGCCGTTCGTGTTTGCCAATGTGGATTCTCGTGGGATCCCGATGTGTATTCACGGCGCCGAACCTGCCTTCACCACCCTGACGGCCCTTGGGCGTAGCACCTCTTCATCCGCAGGAGGCACAGATGTCCCGTCCCCGATCCCAAGCCGAGTACCTCGCTCGGCTCGTACCGCCCTCCGTAGCCGGCATCAACCGGCGCTCGCTGCTGGCCGGCGCGGCCGGCACCGGCGCGCTGCTCGGCACCGGCCTGCTCGCCGGCTGCGGCGACGACTCCGGCGGGTCCGACTCGAAGGACGTGTCCCTCGGCTCTAACCAGTCCGACCCGAAACCGAAGGACGTCGTCGCCAAGGTCACGGACGGTTTCAAGACCTCGTCCGGCATCCAGGTCGCGGTGAACACGGTCGACCACAACACGTTCCAGGAGAACATCAACAACTACCTGCAGGGCAAGCCGGACGACGTGTTCACCTGGTTCGCCGGCTACCGGATGCGCTTCTTCGCCCAGAAGGGCCTGGCCAGCGACATCAGCGACGTGTGGGGCAAGCTCTCGGGCTACTCCGACGCCTTCAAGAAGGCGTCCACCGCGGACGACGGCAAGCAGTACTTCGTCCCGGCGTCGTACTACCCGTGGGCGGTCTTCTACCGCAAGTCGGTCTGGCAGCAGCACGGCTACCAGACGCCGAAGACCCTCGACGAGTTCACCGCCCTCGCCGGCCAGATGAAGAGGGACGGCCTGACCCCGATCGCCTTCGCCGACAAGGACGGCTGGCCGGCGATGGGCACCTTCGACATCCTCAACCTGCGGATCAACGGCTACCAGTTCCACATCGACCTGATGGCCGGCAAGGAGGCCTGGACCTCCGACAAGGTCAAGAAGGTCTTCGACACCTGGGCCGGCCTGCTCCCCCTGCACCAGCCGGACAGCCTCGGCCGCACCTGGCAGGAAGCCGCGCAGTCGTTGCAGCAAAAGAAGAGCGGCATGTACCTGCTCGGTCTGTTCGTCGGCCAGCAGTTCAGCAACGAGGAGCAGAACGACCTCGACTTCTTCACGTTCCCCGAGATCGACCCGGCGATCGGCGCCAAGGCCCTGGACGCCCCGATCGACGGCTACATGATGGCCCGCAAGCCCAAGAACGAGGCCAACGCCCGGAAGCTGCTGGAGTACCTCGGCGGCAAGGCCGCCGCGGACATCACGGTCAAGAACGACCCGGCCACCCTGGTGGCCAACACCGGCGCGGACGTCAGCGGCTACACCGCACTCCAGAAGAAGGCGGCCGAGCTGGTCGGCTCGGCGACCGAGATCGCCCAGTTCCTCGACCGGGACACCCGGCCGGACTTCGCCTCCACGGTGATCATCCCGGCGCTCCAGCAGTTCATCAAGGACCCCAAGGACATCGGCGGGCTGACCTCGAGCATCGAGAGCCAGAAGAAGTCGATCTTCACCGACTGACGGCGGAAGGGGGAGGACATCGTGTCCGACCTGCCCCTGATCCAAGCGGATCGCGCCGTGCCGCCGCCGGCCGCGACCACCTCCACGGGTGGTCGTCGCCGGCGGCTACGGCTCCTGTCCCGCACCGACCGCGTGGTCATCACGCTGATGGTGCTCGTCCCTCTGCTGCTCGTCACCGGGTTCGTCTGGCTGCCGGCGGCGGCCACGGTGCTGCTCTCCGGCACCAACTGGGACGGCATCGGCCCCCTGAACGAAATCGAGTTCGTCGGCGCCCGCAACTACAGCGACGTGGTGAACAACTACCCGCCGTTCATGCCCGCGGTCCAGCACAACCTGCTCTGGCTGGCGGCGCTGTTCGTCGTCGCCACCCCCTTCGGCATGTTCCTGGCCGTCCTGCTCGACAAGGAGTTGCGGGGCAGCCGCTTCTACCAGACCGCGCTCTACCTGCCGGTGGTGCTCTCGCTGGCGCTGATCGGCTTCGTCTGGCAGCTGCTCTACTCCCGCGACCAGGGTCTGATCAACGCGGTCTTCGGCAGCAACATCGACTGGTACGGCGACTCGAACGTCAACATCTGGGCGGTCATGGTCGCCTCCGGATGGCGGCACGTCGGCTACATCATGCTGCTCTACCTGGCCGGCCTGAAGGGGGTCGACCCGTCGCTGCGGGAGGCCGCCGCGGTCGACGGCGCCTCGGAGAGCCGCACGTTCTTCCGGGTGGTGTTCCCGGTGATGCGGCCGATCAACATCATCGTGCTGGTGGTGACGGTGATCGAGTCGCTGCGCGCGTTCGACCTGGTCTGGGTGGTCAACAAGGGCCGTAACGGGTTGGAGCTGATCTCCGCCCTGGTCACCCAGAACGTGGTGGGCGAGGCGAGCCGGATCGGGTTCGGCTCGGCGCTGGCCACCATCATGCTGGTCGTCTCGCTGGTCTTCATCACCATCTACCTGGCGACCGTGATGAGGGAGAACCGGCAATGAGCACCGCGACCGCGACCCGGCGTACCGAGGGTGGGGTCGAGGCCCCGCCCCGCCGCAAGCTGACCCCGCTGCGGCTGCTGCTGCACGGCTTCCTCATCGCCGTCGCGCTGACCTGGCTCTTCCCGATCGCCTGGGCGGTGCTGACGTCGCTGCGCTCCTACGAGTACACCGCCGCCAACGGCTACGTCTCGTTCGGCGGCTGGACCATCGACAACTACGTCACCGCCTGGCAGACCGCGGAGTTCGGCAAGCACTTCCTCAACTCGGTGTACATCACCGTGCCGGCGGTGCTGCTGACGCTCTTCCTCTCCTCCTGCGTGGCGTTCGTCATCGCGCGGTTCAGCTGGAAGCTCAACCTCGTCCTGCTCGGGGTGTTCACCGCGGCCAACCTGCTGCCCCAGCAGGCGCTGCTCATCCCGCTGTTCCGGCTGTTCACCGAGGTGCCGCTGCCGGAGTTCATGAGCGACTCCGAGCTGCTCTACGACAGCTACTGGGGGCTGATCCTGATCAACGTGGCCTTCCAGTGCGGGTTCTGCGTCTTCGTGCTCAGCAACTACATGAAGGCGCTGCCCCGCGACCTGTACGAGGCGGCGATGGTCGACGGGGCGAGCATCTGGCGGCAGTACTGGCAGGTCACCATGCCGCTGTGCCGGCCGGCCCTGGCCGCGCTGGCGACCCTGGAGGTGACCTGGATCTACAACGAGTTCTTCTGGGCCACCGTCCTGATGCGCACCGGCGACAAGTTCCCGGTGACCAGCTCACTGAACAACCTGCGCGGCGAGTTCTTCACCGACAACAACCTGGTCTCGGCGGGCAGCGTGCTCGTCGCGATCCCCACCCTGGTGATTTTCTTCATGCTCCAGCGGCACTTCGTCCGGGGCCTGACCTTGGGAGCCTCCAAAGGATGACGATCCTGCACCTGCGCCGCGCGCGGACCAGCCTGGTGCTCGACGCGCGCGGCCCGGGGCTGCCCCGGGTCGCGCACTGGGGCGGCGACATCGGCGGCCTCGACGACGACGGCCTGCGGCAGCTCCTCGACGCGACCGTACCGCCGGTGGTGCCGAGCAGCTTCGACGAGCCCACCGTGCTCTCCCTGCTGCCGGAGCCGAGCGCCGGCTGGAGCGGCCGACCGGGTCTGGCCGGGCACCGTGACGGCACCGGCTGGTCGACCGCGTTCCGCCTGGACGGTCTCGACGTCGAGCAGTCCGCCGACGAGGGCCCGGCACGGGTGACCGTACGGGCCAGCGACCCGGCCGCCCAGCTCTCCCTGACCATCGAGATCGAGGTGGACCCGACCGGGTTGCTGGTCCTGCGCCACCGGCTGCGCAACGACGGCGACGGCGCGTACGAGCTGCGGGAGCTGACGCCCGTGCTGCCGGTGCCGGCGGTCGCCACCGAACTGCTCGACCTGACCGGCCGGTGGTGCCGGGAACGGTCCCCGCAGCGACACCAGTGGCAGCAGGGCAGCTGGGTCCGCGAGGGCCGACACGGGCGCACCGGGCACGACGCCACCCTGCTGCTGGTGGCCGGCACCGCCGGGTTCAGCTTCGGCAAGGGTGAGGTCTGGGCGGTGCACACCGCGTGGAGCGGCGACCACGTCACGTTCGCCGAGCGCCGGCCGACCGGCGAGTCGACCCTGGGCGGCGGCGAGTTGCTGGCCCCCGGCGAGATCCGGCTCGGTCCGGGCGAGTCGTACGCCACTCCCCTGCTCTACGCGGCCTGGTCCGACGCCGGGCTGGACGGGCTCAGCGACGTACTGCACACGCACCTGCGGGCCCGGCCCGGGCACCCGCGCTCCCCCCGTCCCGTGACGCTGAACGTCTGGGAGGCGGTCTACTTCGACCACGACCTGGACCGGCTGCGGGCGCTCGCCGACCGGGCCGCGCAGATCGGCGTCGAGCGGTTCGTGCTGGACGACGGCTGGTTCCGTGGCCGGCGCGACGACACCGCGGGGCTCGGTGACTGGTTCGTCGACGACGGTGTCTGGCCCGACGGGCTGCAACCGCTGATCGACCACGTGACCGGCCGGGGCCTGGAGTTCGGCCTCTGGGTCGAGCCGGAGATGGTCAACCCCGACTCCGACCTGTTCCGGGCGCACGCGGACTGGCTGCTGGCCGTGCCGGGCCGGCTGCCGCGACTCTGGCGCAATCAGCAGGTGCTCGACCTGGGCCGCCCGGAGGCGTACGACTACCTGCTGGAACGGCTCGACGAACTGCTCACTGCGCATCCCGGCATCAGCTACCTCAAGTGGGACCACAACCGGGACCTCACCGAGGCCGGGCACCACGGCCGCCCCGGGGTGCACGGGCAGACCGTCGCGGTCTACCGGCTCCTCGACGAGCTGCGTCGCCGCCATCCCGGTGTGGAGATCGAGAGCTGTTCGTCCGGCGGGGCCCGGGTGGACCTGGGCATCCTGGCGCGCACCGACCGCGTCTGGGCCAGCGACTGCAACGACGCCCTGGAACGGCTCAGCATCCAGCGCTGGACGGGGCTGCTGCTGCCACCGGAGCTGGTCGGCACGCACGTCGGCCCGGAACGCTCGCACACCACCAACCGGGTGCACGACCTCGGCTTCCGGGCGGCCACCGCGCTCCTCGGCCACCACGGCATCGAGTGGGACATCGCGTCGATCAGCGCGGCCGAGCAGACCGAGCTGGCCGCCTGGGTGGCGCTGCACAAGCGGCTCCGCCCGCTGCTGCACGCGGGCCGGGTGGTCCGGGTCGACCACCCGGATCCGGCCGTCTGGGCCGACGGCGTGGTCGACCACGACGGCACCCAGGCGGTGTACGTGGTGGCGCGGCTGGCGACCTCGGTGGCGCAGTCCCCGGGCGTGGTCCGGCTGCCCGGACTCGACCCGGACCGGCGTTACCGGGTGCGGCCGGTGTCGGACGTGCCGGCCCCGGCGACCATCGACCGGTCCGCGCCGGCCTGGCTGGCTGACGGCGTCACGCTCAGCGGGGCGGCACTGGCCCGGGTCGGGGTGCAGCTGCCCGCGTTGCACCCCGAGCAGAGCCTGGTGCTGGAGGTCACCGCCGCCGGCTGAGAGATTCCCGGAGATTTCTCGGCCGGGGTGTCGAGAACCGCGTCGCCTGCTTCTACCTCAGGGTGAGAGCACCGAAGACGGTGTGCAGGCGTGAGGAGCGAAATATGAAGTACATGCTGCTGATGCAGTTCAGCGCCGCCGGGACCGACTTCCCGGGCATCGACACCTGGAGCCCGGAGGAGATCCGCGCCCACATCGGCTTCATGCAGGAGGTGAACGCCAAGCTCACCAGCGAGGGCGAGTGGGTCGACGGCCAGGGGCTGGGCGGCCCGGCGCAGGCCCGGATCGTCCGCGCCGGGGCCGACGGCGCCCCGGTGGTCACCGAGGGGCCGTTCGCCGAGACCAAGGAGTTCCTCGCCGGCTACTGGGTGGTCGACTGCGACACCCCGGAGCGGGCGGTCCAGATCGCCGCGCACATCTCCACCGCGCCCGGTCCCGGCGGACGGCCCCTCAACATGCCGATCGAGGTGCACCCGGTGATGTCCGCCCCAGCCCCGGAGCTGTGAGAGCTGCCCACCACCGATCCCCGCACCGAGGACCTGCTGCGCGAGCTGGCGCCGCAGGTCCTCGGCGTGCTCGCCCGCCGGTTCGGTGACTTCGCCACCGCCGAGGACGCCGTGCAGGAGGCACTGCTGGCCGCCGCCACCCAGTGGCCGGTGGAGGGGCTGCCCGCGAACCCGCGCGGCTGGCTGATCCAGGTCGGCTACCGCCGGATGATCGAGCTGGTCCGCGGCGAGCAGGCCCGGCGCCGCCGGGAGGACCTGGTCGCCCGCGAGGCCCCGGACGACCGCCAGCACGCACCCGCTGCGGACGAGGAACTGACCACCGAGCGGGACGACACCCTGGTCCTGCTCCTCCTCTGCTGCCACCCGGCTCTCACGTCCGCGTCGGCCGTCGCGCTGACCCTGCGGGCGGTCGGCGGGCTGAGCACCGCCGAGATCGCCCGCGCGTTCCTGGTGCCCGAGGCGACCATGGCGCAACGCATCAGCCGGGCCAAGCAGCGCATCCGCTCCTCGGGGCTGCCGTTCCGGATGCCCGAGCCGGCGGAGCGGGCCGACCGACTGACGGCCGTACGCCAGGTGCTCTACCTGATCTTCACCGAGGGGCACACCAGCACCGCCGGCCCCGACCTGCGTCGGGTCGACCTGGCGACGGAGGCCATCCGGCTGGCCCGCGCGCTGCACGCGCTGCTGCCCGGCGACAGCGAGTCGGCCGGTTTGCTGGCGCTGATGCTGCTCACCGAGGCGCGCAGCCCGGCCCGGACCAGCCCCTCCGGCGAGCTGATCTCGCTGGCCGACCAGGACCGCACCCGTTGGGACGCGGCGGCGATAGCCGAGGGCGTCGCCCTGGTCACCTGGGCGCTTCCGCGCGGGCCGGTCGGCCCGTACCAGGTGCAGGCCGCCATCGCCGCACTGCACGACGAGGCGCCGAGCACGGAGGCGACCGACTGGCCGCAGATCCTGGCGCTCTACGAGGTGCTGGAACAACTCGCCGGCAGCCCCGTGGTCGCGCTCAACCGGGCGGTGGCGACCGCCATGGTGCACGGACCGACCGCCGGCCTGGCCGCCCTCGACGCACTGGCCGACGACCCCCGGTTGGCCGGGCACCACCGGCTCCCCGCCGCCCGCGCGCACCTGCACGAGATGGCCGGCGACCGGGAGCTAGCCATCGCCGACTACCGGGCCGCCGCCGGGCGGACGAGCAGCCTGCCCGAGCACCGCTACCTCACCATGCGGGCAGCCCGACTCGCCGCCGAACCCGATTCGTCCACCGCCGACGTCAGACCGGCCAGCGCGGACGCGACACCCGCCACCGCCGACGTCAGACCGGCCAGCGCGGACACGACACCCGCCACCGCCGACGTCAGACCGGCCAGCGCGGACACGACACCCGCCACCGCGGACGTCAGACCTGCCGGCACCCGCCGGGCCCCCGGGCCATCCGGTGCTGCTGGGCCAGGCGACCTGGCCGCTGCTGGACCGGCCATCGCCGGTCCGACCTCTACCTCGGCACCGGCGGCGGGTCGGGCCGAGCCGGGCACGAGCTGACGTCGCACCACCTCCGGACCGAGGTTGGTCCGACGCGCCCAAGGCGAGGACCCCCTCGACCTCCAGGTGCACCGGAGGATGGGCGGCTGGACGTGGGGGCCGGACCCACTCCGGACCGCCTTTGGAGCTGATGTCGTGAACGATTCACCGACGGATGCCCGTCGGTCCCGTAGGGCCGGAGGTCCCGCAGGGCCGAAGATCCCGCAGGGCCGAAGATCCCGCAGGGCCGAAGATCCCGCAGGGCCGAAGATCCCGCAAGGCCGAAGATCCCGCAAGGCCGAAGATCCCGCAAGGCCGAAGATCCCGCAAGGCCGAAGATCCCGCAAGGCCGAAGATCCCGCAAGGCCGAAGATCCCGCAAGGCCGGAGATCCCGCAAGGCCGGAGATCCCGCAAGGCCGGGCCGGTGGATGGGTCCGAATCGTTTGTGACATCAGCTCCAAAGGAGCCGGATGACATGCAGCGGGTCGGCGCCAGCGCCGCACCCGAACCGCACCGCACCCGCCGCTGGCGTCCGCCGGACGTCACGCGGCCGCGGGATTCCCGTCAACGGCGGCGCTAGCCTGACTACCGGCGACGGCCCACCGAGCATTCAGGACTGAGGATTGCATGGCGTACGTGCTGCTGGGGATCGCCATCGCCGCCGAGGTGTTGGCGACCAGCCTGCTCAAGAGCACCGCCGGCTTCAGCCGGCTCGGGCCGACCGTGGCCTGCCTCGGTGGTTACGTGCTGGCGTTCATCCTGCTGGCCCAGGCGGTCAAGGAGATCCCGGTGGGCGTCGCGTACGCCCTCTGGTCCGGCCTGGGCACCGCCGCCATCGTGGCGATCGGGGCGGTGTTCCTGAACGAGCCGGTGGGGCTGGCCAAGCTCGCCGGCATCGCGCTGATCATCGCCGGGGTGGTCATCGTGAACCTGGCCGGGGAGCACTGAGCGCGACGGGTCACGGTGGCCGGGCCCGGTGCGGGCCCGGCCACCCTGCGCGTCGGTCAGCTCGCGGTGCAGGTCACCTCCGGCCTGGCGTTGCTGCCGGTCCAGCCGCCGATGAAGCCGAAGCTGGCGCTGGCGCCGGCGGCCAGCCGGCCGTTGTACTCCACGTTGCGCGCGGTCACCGTGGCTCCGCTGCTGGTCAGCGTCGCGTTCCAGGCCTGGCTGACGCTCTGGCCGTTGGCGAAGGTCCACCGGGCGCTCCAGCCGGTGATCGCCCTCGCGCCCGCGGTCACCTTCACCTCACCCTGGAAGCCGCCCTGCCACTGGTTGGTGATGGTGTAGGTAGCGGTGCAACCGCCAGCCGGGGGCGGCGTCGTCGGGGGC
>NZ_QGKR01000162.1 GCF_003172955.1 Micromonospora acroterricola
AGATGTGTATAAGAGGCTGGCCGTCAACCAGTACGACGAGTGCTGTCCCGGCAACGCCTGCAGCCCCAACCGTCGCCAGTTCCTCACCCTCTCCCTCGGGGTCGCCGCCGGCACCGTGCTGGCCGGCTCCCGGGCGGAGGCCGCCGCCGCCCTCGGCGTACCCGAGGAGCGGCTGATCGGTGTGCCCGTCGACAAGGAACTGCCACCCGGTTGGTCGGCCGATCTGTACCGCCGGGGCGAACCCACCAGCTACACGGGCCCGGACCTCCGCTGGCTCGGCATGCCCGTCGGAGGCGGTGCCACGGGCCAGCTGTATCTCGGCGGCGACGGCCGGCTCTGGTGCTGGGACATCTTCAACCGGCCCGCGGCCGGCACCACCGACGCGGGCTACGCGAACCCGCGGCAGCCCGCCTCGCCGATCCGGCACGGTTTCGCGCTGCGCACCCGCGCCGGGGGCCGGACCCAGACCCGGGCGCTGGACGCCGCCGGCTTCGACCAGGTGCGCTTCACCGGGCAGTACCCGATCGGCCGCGTCCGGTACCGCGCCGAGGACGCCCCGGTCGAGGTGACCCTGGAGGCGTTCTCGCCGTTCGTGCCGCTGTCGGTGGCGGACTCGACCCTGCCGGCCACCGTCCTGGCCTACACGCTGCGCAACACCTCGGACAGCGCCGTGGACGCCACCCTGCTGGGGTACGTGGAGAACCCGGCCTGCCTGGACACCAGGACCCAACGCGGGATCACGCTGCGCTCGGCGGGTTTCGGCGACCGGTCGCTGCGCGGCGTCCAGTTCTCGGCCGCCGAGCAGGTGGAGACAGGCGGCCGACCCGACGTCGTCTTCGAGGACTGGGAGCGGGACGGCTACGACGGCTGGACCGTCGAGGGCACCGCGTTCGGCGCCGGCCCGGTGCTGGTCTCTGAGGCGCCGGACTACATGAAGCGCGGCGGGCCGCTCAACGCGACCGGACAGCGGTTCGTCACCTCGCACGACTTTCGCGGGGCCGACGGCGACATCGGCCGCGCCGACGCCGCTACCGGCAAGCTCATCAGCAGTGCGTTCACCATCGAGCGCAAGTCGGTCCGGCTCTCCGTCGGCGGCGGCAACCACCCGGGGCAGATCTGCGTGAACGTGCGGGTCGGCGGCGCCGTGGTGGCCACCGCGACCGGCCGCGACGCCGAGTCGATGCAGACCGTGTTCCTGGACGTCGCCGCGCACGAGGGAAAGTCCGCGGTCATCGAGATCGTCGACGCTCACGGCGGCGCCTGGGGCCACGTCAACTGTGACCGGATCGTGTTCACCGACGTCGCACCGCGCCCGGACATCGTCTTCGAGGACTGGGAGCGGGACAGCTTCGAGGGCTGGACCGTCGAGGGCAGCGCGTTCGGCGCCGGTCCCGTGCTCGTCGCCGAGGTGCCCGACTACATGAAGCGCTTCGGTGACCTGGGTGTGACCGGGCAGCGGTTCGTGACGTCCCACGACTTCCGGGGCTCGGGCGGGGACGCGGGGCGGGCCGACGCCGCGACCGGCAAGCTGACCAGCCGGCCGTTCACGGTCGAGCGCCGATACGTCAACGTGGCCGTGGGTGGCGGCAGCCACCACGGGCAGACGTGCGTCAACCTGCTGATCGACGGCACGGTGGTGGCCAGCGTGGCCGGGCGCGACGCGGAGCCGGTGAGCATGGCGACGGTGAACCTCTCCGCGTACCACGGCCGCACCGCGGTCGTCGAGATCGTGGACGCCGACACCGGCGGCTGGGGGCACGTCAACGTCGACCGCATCGTGTTCAGCGACGTGCCGACCGACACCCGGCCGCTCGACCAGGTGCCCGACAACGGCACGCTCGTGCTCGCCGCGCTGGACGGGCGGGCGACCGTACGACCGTCGCTCGCCAGGTGGGCCGACCTGGACGACGTGTTCGCGTCGGAGGACGGCCCCGCGGAGGTGGACGGCTCCCTTGGTGGGCAGGCCGGTTCCGTTGCCGTGCCGGTCCACCTGGCGCCCGGCCAGAGCCGGACGGTGCGGTTCGTGCTCGGCTGGCACTTCGGGGTGCCGGACCGGGTGTCGCTGGCGTTCCTGCGCGGCTCTGACACGCTCCGTCGGCACTACGCCGGCCGGTTCGCCGACGCCCGGGCCGTGGTGCGGCACGTCGCCGACCACCTGGACCGGCTGGAAGCCGACACCCGCAGCTGGGTGGACACCTGGTACACCGACGCCACCCTGCCGCACTGGTTCCTGGAACGCACCCTCGCGCCCGCGTCCACGCTCGCCACCAGCACCTGCTACCTGTTCGACGACGGACGGTTCTACGGGTGGGAGGGCGTGTACTGCTGCCCGGGCACCTGCGAGCACGTGTGGAACTACGCCCAGTCGATCGCCCGGCTCTTCCCCCAGCTGGAACGCGACACCCGCGGCCGGGTGGACCTCGGCATCGGTTTCCATCCCGACACGGGCCAGATCGGCAACCGCGCGGAGGCCGACATGAGCTGGGCCACCGACGGGCAGTGCGGCACGATCCTGCGTTGCTACCGGGAACACCTGACCGCGCCGGACGACACGTTCCTGCGGGCGAACTGGTCACGCCTGCGGCGGGCCCTGGAATGGATCGTGGAGCACGACGCGGGGCCTGACGGCACAGTGGACGGTGCGCAGCCGAACACCCTCGACACGATCTGGTACGGCGAGATCGCCTGGATCACCGGGATGTACGTGGCTGCCCTGCTGGCCGGCGCGGCGATGGCCGACGAGATGGGCCAGGCCGAGTTCGCCGGCCGGTGCCGGGCCCTCGCCGAATCGGGCAGCCGGCACCTGTCCACCGAGCTGTTCAACGGCGAGTACTTCATCCAGAAGGTGGATCCGGCGCACGCCGACGTGATCAACAGTAACCGCGGCTGTCACATCGACCAGCTCTTCGGGCAGAGTCTCGCCGGCCAGCTCGGGCTGCCGCGGGTGGTGCCGCAGGAGCAGGCGGTTAGCGCCCTGGCCAGTCTCTACCGGTACAACTTCACCCCGGACCAGGTCGCCTACCGGGAGGAGAGCGCCATCCCCGGCGGCCGCTGGTTCGCCATGGACCACGAGTACGGGATGCTGATGAGCACCTGGCCGCACGGGGGCGACGACACGGCCGCCGGGAACCCGGCCAGCTGGGCGGCGATGTACTTCAACGAGGTGTGGACCGGGCAGGAGTACCAGGTCGCGGCGCACATGCTCCAGGAGGGCCTCGTCGAGGAGGGGCTGACGCTCACCCGGGCGGTGCACGACCGGTACGCGGCCGGGAAGCGCAATCCGTACAACGAGATCGAATGTGGTGACCACTACGCGCGCGCGATGGCCAGCCACGGCGTCTACCTCGCGGCGTGCGGTTTCGAGTACGACGGTCCCCGGGGTCACATCGGTTTCGCGCCCCGGATCGGCCCGGAGAGGTTCGCCGCCGCGTTCACCGCCGCCGAGGGATGGGGGCTCTTCCGGCAGGAGCGGCACGGTCGGCACCTCGCGGGCACCATCGAGGTCCGGTACGGCCGGCTCCGGGTGGCCAGCGTGGCGCTGGCGGTGAGCAGCGACCCCGCGACGGTGACGGTACGCCTGGGCAACCGTGCGCTGCCGGTCCGTGACTGCTCGTACCGGGACGGGCGTATTCTCGTGACGTTGAACGCCGAGGCGGTGGTAGGTCGGGGTGATGCCCTGCGGCTCACCGTCAACGGTTGACCGCGGCAGGCCCGATCGACGACCGCGTCGGCGCCATAGACCGGCGGGTAGCACCCGTAACGGTTCGGTCACTACCCACCCGTAGGATGCCGGGTTCCGGCACCGGCTGGGCGACCGGGCCGAAGCACAGCATCAGGAGAGTCGAGCGAACGGAGGCGAATGGCGACGATCTATGACGTGGCGCGGCAGGCTCAGGTCTCGCCCGCCACGGTGTCACGGGTGCTGAACGGGCGGACCACGGTCGATCCGGCGATGGCCGCGCGGGTGCAGCAGGCGATGCAGGACCTCGACTACCGCCCCAACGCCGTCGCCCGCAACCTGCGCCTGAGTCAGACAAGCCTCTGGGCGGTCATCATCTCCGACATCGGAAACCCCTTCTTCACCTCGATGGTGCGAGGGGTCGAGGACGTCGCGCAGGGCGCCGGCTACTCGGTGGTCCTGTGCAACAGCGACGAGGATCCGGAGAAGGAGTCCCGGTACATCGCCGCGGCCCTGGCCGAGCGGATGGCGGGTGTCATCATCTCCACGTCGGGCCGACCGACCGTCATCAACCGGCTCGTCGAGGCGCGCATCCCGGTCGTGGCCATCGACCGCCAGCTGCGCGGCGTCAACATCGACACCGTGCTCGTCGACAACGTGCAGGGCGCCGAGATGGCGACCACGCACCTGCTCGACAACGGCTACCAGCGGGTCGCCTGCATCACCGGTCCACGTCGGATCTCCACCGCCGCCCAGCGGCTCCGCGGCTACCAGCGCGCGTTGCGGTCGCACGACCGGGAGACGACCGACAACCTGGTGCGGTACGCGGACTTCCGCGAAGAGGGTGGCTACCGGGCCATGGCCTCGCTGCTCGACAGCGACAACCCGCCCGACAGCGTCTTCGCGACGAACAACCTGATGACCGTCGGCGCCGTCGAGTGCCTCGTCGACCGCGGGGTCAGGGTGCCGGCCGAGTTCGGGGTGGTCGGGTTCGACGACATACCCTGGGCCCACCTGGTCAGGCCGTCGCTGAGCACCGTCTCCCAGCCGACGTACGACCTGGGGCGGGCGGCCGCGGTGCTGCTCACCGAACGGATCGCCAACCCGGCGCGACCGCCGTCGACCGTCACCCTCAGCACGGGCCTCCAGGTACGCGAAAGCTCCAGCCGCCCGCGCTGAACCTCGTAGCCGGCGGGCCCACTGCCGCCGCTGTCGGAGCCGGCGGCCGGGCCGCCCGCGGTGGGGGCCGGGGAGCCCGCCCCCGGCACACCGTCAGGCTCCCCGTCCGTGTTCCACCGGCTCCGATCCGCAGTGCCGGCGGTCTCGCCGTCACTCGGGTGAGCCACCCGCAACGGTGCAGGACCGACCGGCCTGAGCCGTCAGAGGTTGACCTCACCGCAGAGGTGCACCCGGACGCCGAGCTCGGCGAACATGGCCGCCTTGACGCGCAGCGCCTTGTCGGCGGTCGCCGCGTCCGGCGCGTAGGCGACGTTGACGTGGTTGGCCTTGTGCCGTGCCATCAGCTGGTCCCGGTCGACCCCGTGCAGGACGGCGTGCATGATCGGCCACTGCGGGGTGGTGGCGTCCAACCGGCGCTGGGTCTCGTCGGCCGGCAGCTCGACGACGGTGCCCCGGCCCAGGTCCACGTGCAGCACGCCGTCCATGATGAACACCCGGGACCAGACGATCTCCCCCGGCTTCGACACCCCGCTCAGGGTGCCCCCACCGAGCGGGAAGAACATCGGCGGCTGCCGCATGCTGTACGACCTGTCGTAGCCACCGTTGTGTGACGCCGGCACCGAGCCGGAGATCTCGAAGACCCAGACGAAGTCGTCGCCGTACCGCTCGCCCCACCGGATGTCGTGCAGCGTCGTCGCCGGGTCGAGGCCCATCGCCGTCCAGATCCGGTTGGTCACGAGCGAGTCGACCGCCACCCCCTCGTCGACCTCGTTGAAGTGCGGCAGCGGCGCCCCCGGGTACAGCTCGCGGCTCCCGTCGCGGCTGAGCACCGGCGGCCGCTGGACGTTGTTCAGCAGGCCCTCGGCGAGGTCGCTGGCCGGTACGACGTCCTTCAGGCCCTGCTGGTACTGGATTCCCACCGCGTCCAGGCCGTAGTCGTCGGAGATGCGCAGGGCGGCGACGTACATCTTGAACTGGCTGAGCAGCTGCGCCTCGGTCAGCTCGCTGGCCTCGTCGGCGCCCACGTGAAAGGTCATGCCGGCGTCGTCCAGCCACCGGCGGACCGCTCGGGCCTCGTCGTCGGAGACGCGCGCCATCTCGGCGACCAGCGCGCTCTGCGACAGCCGCTCCTTGTAGATGCCGAGCGGATTGATCAACTCGTCGTCGAAGATCGCGTTGTACATCCCCATGCACCCCTCGTCGAAGACGCCGATGATGGCCTTCTCCGTCGCGAGCTGGCCGGCCAGCGACCGGCCCAGCGCGACCTCCGGGTCGTCGGGCAGGGCGGGCAGGTCACGTACGTGACTGGTGTCGTGGCGCAGCTGGCCCGTCTCGAGCCAGGTCCGCAGCCCGCCGACCGCCCACTCGTCGGTGAAGTCCCGGCTCCACAGCGCGGAGTGCGGGACGCCGGCCTTGGTGAGGCTCGCGGTGAGGTTGAGCAGGCCGACCAGGCCGGGGAACTCGCCGCTCCAGTTCGCCACGATGAGGATCGGCCCCCGGTGGCTGCGCAGCCCGGCCAGGACGTGGTGGCTGTACTGCCAGACGGCCTCGACCACGATCAGTGGCGCGTCGGCGGGGATCTGCTTGAAGACCTCGATGCCCGCGCGCTGGCTGTCGATGAAGCCGTGTCCCTTGCCCGGATCGACGCGGTGCCCGCGCTCGACCTTCCAGCCGAGCGCGTTGACCGCCGCGGTGAGGTCGGCCTCCAGCTGCTGCTGCGTGGGCCAGCACGTGACGTTCGCGCTGAGCCGGAGATCGCCGCTGGCGACCGTGTAGACGGTGCCGGGTGCCACCGACGGCGGGTTGGCGGGCACGGGCAGCGTGTAACTGGTCATGGGGCGACTCCTTCGGTGCGTTGCTGTTCACTGGCGTCCGTCCGAGCGGCGGCCAGGAAACGGATCTGACGTGCGGCGAGCGCGTGAGCGACCCGCTTGCTACTCGTGTACAGCTCGCGATAGAGCCCGTAGAGCTCGTCGTAGTCGGCGGCGAACTCGGCCCGTGGCTCGCAGACCTCCGTGACGGGGTTCCACGCCTCGATCGAGACGGTCCACCCTGTCTGCGCGGCCAGGAACGCCGCGCCGTAGCTGGCGCCGATGGTCTGTGCGGGGATCACCTGGGCGCGTCCGGTGACGTCGGAGACGATCTGGGTCCAGAGCCCGCCCCGGGTGCCCCCGCCGACGGCGACGACGCGCCGGATGTCACCGCCGCTCGCCTCGATGGTCTCGATGTTGTGGCGTACACCGAGGCCGGTCGCCTCGAGCGCGGCGCGGTAGAGGTCACCGCGGTCGTGCGAGATGGTGAGGCCGGCGAGGATGCCGCGGGCCTGCGGATCCAGGATCGGCGTACGTTCGCCGGCGAAGTACGGCAGCATGAGCAGCCCTCGGGCGCCCGGGCCCGAGGCCTCGGCGAGGCGGAGCAGCTCGGGATAGTCCGGCGAACCGAACAGCTCCCGCAGCCACGCCGTGATCGCTCCGGACGTCGCCAGACCACCTGCGAGGTTGCGGGTCCCGGGCAGGGCGCCGACGGTCCCCCACAGCGACGGGTCGGTGACCCGGGCCGCGACCGTGTGGACCAGGAACATCGTCGTGCCGTACATCAGCATGAGGTCACCGACGCCCTGAGCGCCGACGCTGATCGCCTCCGACCAGGCGTCGATGGTCCCGGTGATCACGGGGACGCCCGGCGGCAGTCCGGTCACCGCCGCCGCCTGGGCCGTCACCCGGCCCGCCACGTCCCCGGGCCAGCGCAGCGGAGGCAGGACCAGCCCGGGGGCGATCTCGGCCGCCCACGGGTCGTACCAGTCGTGGCCGTCGGTGTCGTACAGCGGCGTGCACTGGCTCGCCGAGTGGTGGTCCAGCACGTACTCGTCGGTGAGCTTGACGGCGAGCCACGAACTGGGCATGAAGAGCCGACGGGCGCGCCGGTAGACGTCCGGCTCGTTGTCGGCGACCCAGGCCACCTTCGCGCCCGCTGCCTGGCTGGACAGGGCCGAGCCGCACCGACGGAGGATCTCGTCCGCGCCCAACCGCTCGTTGAGCCGGGTTATCTGATCGGTCGAGCGGGTGTCGATGCCGTACAGAATGGCCGGGCGGAGGGGGATGTTCGCGGCGTCGGTGAGCAGGACGCACGGGCCCATGCCGCTCACCCCGACCGCGACGACCTCGGCGTCGCCGGGCGCCAGCAGGTCGCCGGTGAGCGAGACGAACTCCTGCCACCAGACGTCGGCGTCCATCTCGACCCAGCCGGGCCGTGGCCGGCTCACCTCGTGGGTCCGGGTGGACGACCGCAGGACGCGGCCGTCGACGTCGACGAGCACGCCCTTGCTGCTCGATGTGCCGATGTCCACGCCGAGGACAGCCGCGACCTTCATGGCGCCACTGTTCCAGCAATCGATTTCCGAATCAAGGCCGAGCGCTCACGTTTTCTCTCCGGCCGCCGACGCCCGGCCGAACCCTCGTCGACCCAGACCCGGGCCTGAGAAGGTGCTCGAGCGCCGAGCGGCCCAGTCGGTCAGGCCGTCTCCGGTCGTCGGCAGCGGCTCGGACGCTCGACCGCCTCCGCCAGCCACTGACTCGGCTCACGGGGTCGCGTTGATCGCGGCGTAGGCGGCGTCGGCGAAGCTCACGTCCCGACGTGACCCGCTCGCCGTGAAGCGCCACGTGCCACCGGCATACTGCCCGGACGCCCACGACGTGCCGCCCGGGCGCCACAACACCTGCCAGGCGGCCATCGCGTGGCCGGCGTCGTACCAGGTGTTGTCGCCGCGCCAGGCCGACGCCCACCGGTGCACGGCGACGACCGACAGGCCCGGGCCGGTGGTCATCGTCCACGGTGGCATCCCGACCACGTCGCCGGTCGGCCGCCCCTCCACCGCCGGGTCACCGACGGCCGGCAACGCGCCGTCGACGTTGAAGGCCGCCTCCCACACCGCCGCCGTCGTCGAACCGTTGACCGACCACGTGACGTCGCTCTGCAACGACGGGCCGGTCCACCGCGGCGCGACCGTCAGCAACCAGTCAGCGGTGACCGGTTCGTCGCCGAACGGAATGCCGACCAGGTTGATCCGGGAACCGTCGGCCGACACGTCGACCCTGGCCGGGGCACCGGCCCGATCGGTGACGTCGAAGCGGCCGATCGCGAGGTACGGCCCGGTGCCGCGGTGCGACGAGTCGAGCGCCGGGCGGTAGGCGCCGCCCCCGGCAGGGTCCACCGCCAGCGACGCGATCCGGGTGTCGGGCCACGTCCGCACGTCGGCGCGGAGGAAACCGGTGCTCACCGTGTAGCCGCGGGCCACCACCCCCGCCGACCAGGTCAGCGGCGCCAGCCACAGCCCGCCCTGACCCCAGCCGGCATGGCTCAGGTACCAGTTCGCGCCGTCCACGACGACCTCAGCGGCGTGCGCGTCTAGCACGGCGACCCTCTCCGCGCCGTCGAAGCGCAGCGGGTCGCGGCTGCGGTAGACGGCCGTCCGCCGGTAGGCCGCGCCGTAGTCGGTGCCGTCGCAGCAGACGAAGAGGTAGTACCAGTCGCCGCGGCGCACCACGAAGGGCGACTCGGTCTGCCCGCCGGCCTGCCCCGTGAACGGCGACGAGTACGCGACGGCGCGAGCGCTCCAGGTCCGCAGGTCGGTGCTGGTCCGGTAGGCGACGACGTGGTTGCCGCCGGTCGGGCTCGATGTCGCGGTGTAGTACATGACCCAGCGGTCGCCCTGCCGCGTCACCATCGGGTCGCGGCCCTCCCAGCCGTCCGTGAACAACGGGTTGGCGGGGCTGCGGGTCCAGACGAACAGGTCGGTCGAGGTCGCCAGGTGGATGCGGTAGTTGGCGAAGTCCGGATTACCGGCGGCGTAGAACATGTAGTAGACGCCGGCGTCGTAGACGATGTGCGGGGCCCAGATCCACTGCTCCCCCGCCGCCGGGTCGGCGGCCAGGGCGGGCGGTTGCTTCGTCCACGGCCCGTTCGGGGTCGATGCCGTGGCATGGCCGAAGAGCTTCTCGTCCAGCGGCGCGGCCGGCTCCCGATGGGTGATGGCGAAGACGTGCCACACGCCGGTCTGCTGGTTCTTCACGATGGTGTGGTCGTTGTAGTACCAGGACACCGGCTCGCCGACGCTCGGGTCGTAGACCCGCGTCAGCGCGCCCCGCACCGGTGTCTCGCCGACCGTCTCGTACGGCGTGGTCGTGACGGCCGCCAGCGGACCGACGCGGCGCAGGGTCACGGTGTCGAGACCGGCGAAAAACCCGACTGAGGACGCGGCTCGCCCGGTCACCGTCACGGTCAGCCGGTGGCTGCCGGCCGTGAGCGACGCCGAGCCCAGCGGCACCGCACCGGTGCGCTGCACGGCGGGCGCGTACCCGTCGAAGAGCTGGCCGACGGCCACCCCGTCGACGGCGAAGCGCAGCGTGCCGTAGTCGCGGGCCCGGGTCAGCACGCCCCCGATGTCGTACTGACCGGCGGGCACCGAGGGCAGCGTGACGGTCACCGAGTCACCGGCCCGGGCGGCGCGCAGCCAGAGCTGCCTGCCGCCCGACCAGGCCACCCCGCAGCAGTCGGGCTGCGACTCGACCGGTGCGCTGGCCGAGACGACGGGCAGTGACTCCGCCTCCACCCGTACCGGCTCGTCGGCCGCGGCCGCCGGCCCCACCGGGACGGCCAGCAGGGCCGCCCCGAGCACGAGAACGCCGAGCATCCGGAGGGCGCGCATGGTCACACGCTCGGCCGGGGCAGCTCGCTGCCGGTCGCGAAGTGGTCATGCCACTTCCAGGTGGCCTGCACGAACCGCCCACCGTCGGAGAGCGAGACGAACACGTCCGCCGGGGCGCCGCGGGTGAACGTCACGACGTCCGCCCGTCCGTCCCCGTCGAAGTCGCCGACGCCCGGCAACTCCGTCCCGACGGCGAACAGGTCGTGCCACTTCCAGTTGTCCTGCACGAAACGGCCGCCGTCGGAGAGGGACACGAACACGTCGCCGGCCGTGCCCCCGGTGAACGCCACGACGTCGTCACGCCCGTCGCCGTTGACGTCGCCGACCGCGGGCTGCGCGCTGCCGACCGCGAAGTGGTCGTGCCACTTCCAGCCCTCCTCGGCGAACCTGGTGCCGTCGGAGAGCGAGACGTAGACGTCCGCCTGCTCGTTCGTGCCACGGGTGAACGTCACGATGTCGTCGCGCCCATCGCCGTTGACGTCGCCCACCGCCGGCACCTCCGTGCCGAGGGCGAAGCGGTCGTGCCACTTGATGCCGGGCCCGAAACCGGAACCGGTTGACAGGGCCACGTAGACGTCGGCGTTCTCGCCCCGGGTGAAGGTGATGATGTCGGTCAGACCGTCGCCGTTGACGTCACCGACCGCCGGTATCTCCGTGCCGACGGCGAAGAAGTCGTGCCATTTGGCCCCGCCGGCGAACCCGGACCCGGTGGAGAGGCCGACGTAGACGTCGGCGAGGTCACCCCGGGTGAAGGTGATGGCGTCCGCCCGGCCGTCGCCGTTGACGTCCCCGGTGAACGGCAGCTCCCCGCCGGGGGCGAAGAAGTCGTTCCACAGCCAGCCGTCCTGCACGAACCGGCCGCCGTCGGAGAGCGAGGCGAACACGTCGGCCGCGGTGCCGCGGGTGAAGACCACGGCGTCGTCGCGGCGGTCGCCGTCGACGTCGCTGGCGGCGCGCGGTCGGGTGGTCGCCGACACCTCGGCCGACGCGGCGCCGGTGTTGCCCGCGCCGTCGACCGCGACGACCCGGTAGTAGCGGGTCTGGTTGGCCGGCAGCGGGCCGTGCCGGAACCCGGTCGTCCGGGACGTGCCGACCAGGTTGGCCGGGGTGATCGCGACCCCGGGCGCGCTCGAGGAGTAGACCCGGTAGCCGGAGACCCCGACGTTGTCCGACGGCTCGGACCAGGACAGGCCGAGGGCGTGCACGCGCCCGCCGGCCAGCGCCACGCCGGCCACCGCACCGGGTGCCGCGGTGTCGGCGAACGGCGGCACCATGCTCTCGGCGAGATACCGGGCCGCGGTCCAGGCCGGCGCGCCGGCGACCGGGGTCAGCGTGACGGTGACCGTCGACCGGCCCGCCGTGAGCGACGCCGGCAGCACGAACTCGTCGGCCAACCAGCGCTGCCGGCCGTTGCCCAACGGTTGCAGCCACACGCCGGCCGGTGCGCCGTCCACCGCCACGGCTGCCTGCTGGTAGCCGCTCTGCTGGTCGCCCTGCCGGCGCAGCCGTACACCCTGGTTGGCCGGGTCGATGGCGACCCGGAAGCTGACCGCTGCCGTGGTGGCGCGGACCTGCCCGCTCACCGTGAGGTTGTCGTCGTCGCCCTCGAACGGCGCGGTGAGCGCGTACTGGGTCGCCGTCGCGTCGGTGTAGCCGTGGGCGGCCCGGCTGGCGGCGTCGCCGGTGACCAGCGTGTCGGTCCGGCGCACCGCGACGGTGGGCTGGGTGTAGAGGAACGCGGTCGAGGCGTAGTTCGCCGGCATGTCGTTGGCCGGCCCGTGCTCGATGCCGAAGCGCAGGGCGCTGGCGTACGACACGGCGTCGCCGATCATCAGACGGTAGGTGGCGTCGCACTCGTCGACGCAACCGCCGGCGCGGAAGAGGTGGGCGGTGTTGCCGGTGAAGACGCCGCTGTACTCGCCGCGGTTGAAGTACCACCCCGACTCGTAGAAGTCCTCGGTGCCGGTGCCGTAGAGCTGCGGCGTCGGTGAGCCGTCGACGTGCACCCGCTCGTCGCCCTCGAGGTAGTTGCGGGTGTTGCCACCGGTGATGTGGCCGCGCATGGTGTGGGAGACGCCGACGAACCGGCCGCGGCCGGTCCGGTCGGCGACGATCCAGTCGCTGCCGCCGACGGTCTCCGCCCGACGGGACTGGGTGGTGAAGTAACCGGCGACCCCGTCGGCGGCGAGCGCCGCCGTCCACTGGGTGCCCGGCGCCGAGGTCACCTCGGCCTGGACGCCGCTGACGGCGGCGCCGGTGGTGTTCGCCAGCGCGACGGTGGCGGTGGAGCGGAACGGCATCGGCCACCACGCGCTGTACCAGCCGCCGGGAGCGGCGTCCATGGCGAACATCAGGGAGCGGACGCCGCGCTCGCCGAGCCCTCCACCGAAGAACTCACCGACCGGGCTGTCCACGGTTGTCCGGCCGTCGAACGTGATGCGCAGCCGCAGGCCGGACAGGTTCGGCTCGGTCGCCGCGCCGTCGGGCACCCGCAGCCGCAGCGCGGTGACCGCCCGCGGCCCGGTGAGGGTGGCGAGGGTGGCCTGCCCGCCGGCCGGGACGGTGACCGTGGCACCGGCGGTGGTCGCGCCGGGCTGGGCCGGCTTCGGGTCCCGGGTGCCGGCGGCACGCAGCTTGTCCAGCACGTCGGTTGCCGGATCGGCCGGGTTGAACCGGGAGATCCCGGTCGGGTCGCCGAACTCGCGGTAGGTGACGTGGTGGAAGAGCGGGTTGTTCTGGGTGGTGATCCGCATGGAGTCGCGGTAGGGCATCGGCACCTTGACCGTGACCCCGCCCGAGGTCTGGTCGGCGTTGCTGACCAGCGGGGCGACGAACGGACTGCCGAGACCGCCGTTGACGAGGTTCTGCAGCCCGGTGTCGACGACGGTGACCCCGTCGAGCTCGATGCGGATCCAACCGGTGGCGCTGACGTTACCGCCGTCGCGGGTGAACCAGATCGACTGCACCTCGCCGGGGCCACGGTCCTCGGCGATGACGCAGCCGCCGGCCTGGCGCAGGCACGAGTAGGTGCCGACGAACCCGTCGTCGTTGGATCCGTCGCGGCCGAAGCTGGAGAACTGCCGGGTGCGGGTGCCGGCGGCCAGCTCGGGGAGCCGGTCCAGGCGGCGATAGGCGTCCCAGCCGACCGGGCCCTTGTCGTCGGCGGTCGCGAGGACGGTCACACCGGCCGCGCCGGGCGCGGCGGCGGTCGGCGGGGCGGCCGCAGTCGTGGCCAGCAGCGCCGCAGCGGCGGCGCCGAGCCAGCAGGGGGTACGGAGCCTCATTGGTGTCCCCCTTCGGGAGTGCCGTCCGAGCCCGACAGGAAATCGATTGCTCGGCGAGCAGTAAACTGCCCCCTTCGATACTTGTCAATACCTGCCCGTCCGGTTTCGAGGGATGCAGGAAGCAGCCGTCACCCTCCCCTGATTCTCGAGAAATCCTCCGCTTGCCCATTGACAGGCGTGACCACGGCCCCTCGGTCGACTGGGCGCCGTCGCGGACGACGCACCGGATCGGCAGCATGGGTGCGCCTCAGCGCCGCGAGAGTCCAGGCACGTGATGGGATCGGACCGCAGCGCCGACCGGTACCGCCGGTAACATCGTCGAGACCCAGCAGACGTGACCTGAGCACCGATAGATGCTCCGGTGGAGCCGACAGCAGGCGATTGGGGCGGCGTGACCGGTTCGCAGCGGTTGACACGACTCCTGGCCGTGATCGCCGGCGCCCTGTGCGGGCTCACCGCGTGCACCGGCGAACCCGACCCGCCGCGGGCCCCGACAACGCCGGCGCCGTCCGCGTCGACAGCAGCCAGCCCGACCTGGCCGCCACCGCGCCCGACCATCAGAACGAGCGAGGAGGCGTGCGGCGGCTCGACCTTCAACCCGCGAGCGGTGCGTCCCTACAACCCGGACGGTCCGGCCTACGCCGGGGCCCCCATCCACCTGACGGCACTCTTCGTCATGCACCCGTATGCCTCTCGGGAGCTGGAGTCAGAGCTGCCTGGCGAGTGGCAGCCGCAGTGGCAGCCGGGCATGTACCCGGAACAGCACACTCAGCTCGTCGCCTGCGAGTACTTCGACGATGAATATCCGAGCAAGAAGGTCGAAACGTGCACCTACACCACCAGCACCGGCGGAAAGAAAACCGCCGAGCTGCGGTCGGCGCGCTTCATCTACCGCATCTTCGAGGCCAGGACAGGTAAGCAGGTCGGCCGCTTCACGTTGCTGGGCAGAGTCAACTCCTGTCCGGCGATCGCCTACGGCGCGGCGGGTGGGGTGTACTACCAACTGGTGCTCACCGAGGAACTCACGGCCAAACTCCGTCCCCTCGTCATGGCCCGCCGACCGGGCTAGCGTCGCCGGTCCGAGCTGATCGCGTGGACAAGAGATACGCGGCGCACCGAGTCGGTCGGCCCTTCTCCTGCCCTCCGAACTCAGGCGGTAGAGCGCCGGATTGACGATCGGGAGGTTCCCGGTTCGACGACCCCGGAGGGGACGCGCTGCTTCACCGTCCCTGGGACCGGCCCTGGGTGGCTCCTTCGGAGCGGTTGGCCTGCCCGGCCTGGCTGACATCACCTGTCGCCCCGGCTCCGCCGGTTCCGGTGCGCCCGGCGGCTTTGCGACGCCGTGCCGCCGCGGCTCCGGCCGCTCCCGCCGCGAGCAGCGCCGCCATCAGTGGCCATGGAGTACGACGACGAGCCACGACTTTCTGCTTCTTCGGAGCACGACGACGAGCCGCGTCCTGTTGCCTCTTCAGAAACCTCTGCGCTCTCATTTCCTCATTGTCGGCACCCTGGCCGGCCCGGGTGCCGAAATCGACGCCTGCGACTGGTAACCGGCCGTGGGACTGTCCGGCCGCTCGCCGGCACCCCGTCGACCCTCAACGCCGGCCCTGCGGGGCCTAGCGGTATGCGGCACACCCTCTCAAGCATCCTAGGAGGATGTGCTGATCCGGCGTGCCGGCAGGGCGACATCCATGTGAAGCCGAGGCTCCTGGCGAGATCATCGAGCGAGGCGATCACGAGGAGTTGATGGTGCTCGGCGGCCGGTACGCCGCGCTGGTGCGGCGGCAGACCCGCACCCGGCACGAAGGGCGTCGGGGTCGGTGCCACTGATCACGCGGGCACCTTCGTGGTGGTGGGTATCAGCTGCCGCAGCAGCCGCCGGCCTGACCGTCGGCGGGGGCGGCGTCGAGGGTGACCAGGTTCAACGGTGCGGACAGCAGGCCCCCGGAGATGCCGGTGGCGAGTCCACGCGCTGCCGGTTCGGCGGTGGGCGCCGGCCCACAGCAGCTGTCGCCGGTGGCGGAGTCCGCGGGGTTGCTGTTGCAGACGCCGGTCTCGGGCAGGTCGAGCTGCACGTCGCGGGCGGCGGTCCAGTCCCCGGCGAGGGCCGCGACGACGGAACGGACCTGCTCGTAGCCGGTGGCCATCAGGAACGTCGGCGCCCGGCCGTAGGACTTCATGCCGACGGCGTAGTAGCCGGCCTCCGGGTGGGCGAGTTCGTCGACACCGTGCGGGGGCACGGTGCCGCAGGAGTGCTCGTTGGGGTCGATCAGCGGCGCGAGGGCTCGGGTGGCGCCCAGCACCGGGTCGAGGTCGAGGCGCAGCTCGGCGGCGATCGAGTGGTCGGGGCGGAAGCCCGTCGCGGCAACGATCCGATCCACGGTGACCGACTCTTCGCTGGCGTCCGCATGCCGCACGACGACGGTCACCCGCCCGTCCGTCGGGGTGAGCGCGTGCACGGAGAAGCCGGTGAGCAGCCGGATGCGGCCGGCGTCGACGTGCGCGCGCAGCCGCGCGCCGAGGGCACCGCGGGCGGGCAGCGCGTCCGCGTCGCCGCCGCCGTACGTACGCGCCGGGGAGGCGGTCCGGATCGCCCAGGTCACCTCGGTGCCCGGCGTGGTGGCGGCCAGTTCGGCCAGGGACAGCAGCGTGTTCGCGGCCGAGTGGCCGGCCCCGACGACGAGGCTGTGCCGGCCGGCGAAACGGTCCCGGGCCGCGCCGAGAACGTCGGGCAGCGCGTGCTCCAGGAACGCAGCGACAGTGGTCTCGCCGCGGGCGGGCAGGCCGGACGCGCCCAGGACATTCGGGGTGCCCCAGGTGCCGGACGCGTCGATCACCGCGCGGGCGAGGAGTTCGTCGCCGTCGGCGAGGCGAATCAGGAACGGTGTGGACTCACGGCCAGCGGTGCGCAGCCGGTCCCGGCCCAGGCGGCTGATCGCCTCGACCCGGGCGCCGTAGCGCAGGTGCGGCTTGAGTTGCGGCAGCTCCGCGAGGGGCTGGAGGTAGTCGCCGACCAGCTCCGCTCCGCTGGGCAGGGCCTCCAGGTCGGGGACGACCCAGCCCGCCTCGTCGAGGATCCGGCGGGCGGCCGGGTCGATGTTGTAGCGCCACGGGGAGAAGACCCGCACGTGGCCCCACTGCCGCACGGCGGCGCCGGGGGTGTCGGCGGCTTCGAGGACGGTGAAGGCGATGCCCCGCTCGTGCAGGTGCGCGGCGGCGGCCAGGCCGACCGGGCCGGCGCCGATGACCACGACGGGCAGCTGGTTCAGGGTGCTCATCAGTCAAACTCCTTGTGTTGAAGATTGTCGAATCAAGTCGGCGGACGGGGCCCGCGCGCGAGGGGCCAGGGTTGGTCAGGTGACGACGGGACTGCGGCGCTCGAGCAGCACGACGTCGCGCCAGCGTCCGTGGTGGCGACCAACCCGCTCGCGTACGCCGATGACACGGAAGCCGGCCCGCTCGTGCACGGTGAGGCTGGCGGCGTTCTCGGGGAAGACCCCGGACTGGATGGTCCAGATGCCGGCGGCTTCGGTGGAGGCGATCAGCGTGTCCAGCAGCAGCCGGGCGACGCCGCGGCCCTGCGCGGCGGGGTCGACATAGACGGAGTGCTCGACCACGCCGGCGTAGACCGTGCGGCCCGAGGTGGGCGCCACAGCGATCCAGCCGACCACCGTGTTGTTCCCGTCGACCGCCACGAAGCGGTGCGCGGGCAGCTTCGCCGCGTCGAACGCCGCCCAGGTGGGTGCCGTCGTCTCGAAGCTGGCGTCGCCCGCGTCGAGTCCGGCCTGGTAGATCGCCAGGACCCGGTCGGCGTCGTCGTCCCGCAGGGGGCGCACCGTGATGTCGGCCATCAGCAGGCTCCGTTCGGGTGGGGGGCGGGTCGGCCCATGACGACGTCCGCGGCGGAGGGGAAGCAGTCGACGCAGGCGTCGTTGATCCGGTAGTGGCGGGCAGTGCCGACCGGCTCGACGAGGACGAGGCCTCTTCTGGAGAACATGACGGCCCCTTCCCAGGACGCCTGTCTTGACGCCTGTCTAAGCAGAGAGTTGCACGCTGATTAGAAGGATGTCAACCTAGAGGAATGTCGAAGCAAGGCCGGCCTCTCGCCCTCGTGGATCTGACCGCAGACACGCCATGCTGCCCACCACTGGCTCAGCGCCGGGTGCCGGCCGAAACCGCCGCAGTGCTTGCTCCGGCGTTCAAGGCCCTGGGCGACCCGGTGCGACTGCAGCTGATGTCGATGATCGCCTCGGCGGAGGGCGGGGAGGCGTGCGTCTGCGACCTCACTCCCGCCTTCGACCTCACCGGGCCGACCATCTCGCATCACCTCAAGACGCTGCGCGAGGCCGGTCTCGTCGACGCCGAGCGGCGCGGGACGTGGGTCTACTACCGCGCCCGCCCGGCCATCCTGCGCCAGCTCGCCGCGCTGCTCTCGGTCGAACCGATCCCCGCCGCGTAGGCCACCGCCGGCGCCGCAGCCCTCGGGCAGAGCGCGGGGCCGCGTTCGCCGACCTCGCCGCCCGCGTCGACCGCGTCGCACCCGTCATCACCCCGCCATGAGTCCGGGGAGATCGCCATGACCGACACCAGCGCGCCACCCACCTGAACGTCGCCGTGAACCGGTGGATCACCGCACCCGGCCCACACCCTCACCGCAATGGGAGAGAACAGTCTGATGACCATCGCACTCCGGCGGCGCCTGCTGGCCGAGTTCACCGGCACCGCGCTGCTGGTCACCGCCGTGGTCGGCTCCGGCATCATGGCCACCACCCTCTCCCCCGACGACGTCGGCCTCCAGCTGCTGGAGAACTCGGTCGCCACCGCGTTCGCTCTCGGCGCCCTGATCCTGATCTTCGGGCCGGTCTCCGGGGCGCACCTCAACCCGGTCGTCTCCGTCGCGGACTGGTTCCTCGGCCGCAGCGCCGGCACCGGCCTCACCGGCCGTGACCTCGCCGGTTACGTCGCAGCCCAGACCCTCGGGGCGATCGGCGGGTCGATCCTCGCCAACCTCATGTTCGACCTGGCCGCCGTCGACTTCGCCGCCAAGGACCGCGCGGCGGGACACCTGTGGCTCGGCGAGGTCGTCGCCACCACCGGACTGATCCTGCTGATCTTCGCCCTCGCCCGCTCCGGCCGCGCGCCGGTCGCGCCCGCCGCCGTGGGCGCCTACATCGGCGCGGCCTACTGGTTCACCTCGTCCACCTCGTTCGCGAACCCGGCCGTCACGATCGGGCGGGCGTTCACCGACACCTTCGCCGGGATCTCTCCCGCCTCCGTACCCGGCTTCGTCGCCGCCCAGCTCGTCGGCCTCGCCGTCGGTATCTGTCTTCTGACCGCCCTTCACCCCGACGCGGGGACGGCCGCCGACCAGGTTGTCGCCCCGACGGGCGAGCGCGATCCGGTGCTCGGCCATCGTCCATGAGCAACAGACGTCGGAGCGGCAGGGCGCACCGGAGCCTGGTCGCCGGCCGCTACCAGCTGCTCGACCGCGACAGCGACCCCGCCAGCACCCTGCCAGCGATTCCTGAGCTGGCGCCGGTCAACCGGCCCCGCGACCCGTACCGCAAGAGAGGCTCCTGATGTCCGACAAGCCCAGCGTGCTGTTCGTCTGCGTGCACAACGCCGGCCGCTCCCAGATGGCAGCCGGGTGGCTGCGGCACCTCGCCGGGGACACCGTCGAGGTCCGCTCCGCCGGCTCCGCCCCGGCCGAAACAGTCAACCCCGCCGCGGTGCAGGCCATGCGGGAGGTCGGCATCGACATCACGGACCAGACGCCAAAGCTCCTCGAGTACGCGACCGCCGAGTCGTCGGACGTCATCGTGACCATGGGCTGCGGCGACGCCTGTCCGGTCTTCCCCGGGAAGCGCTACGAGGACTGGAAGCTCGACGACCCGGCCGGCAGGGGCGTCGAGTCCGTCCGCCCCATTCGCGACGAGATCCGCACCCGGGTGGAGAGGCTCCTCGCCGAACTCATCCCGGGTCATCCGACCACGGGCCCGACCCGGGCATAACGCTCGGAGAGTGCGTGGATCTTGCGGCGCGCGACGAGGGTGAGCGCCGGCACAGTTCTTTGGCGGTCGTTCCAGTTAGCCCGTACGGTGGGCGCATGGCCCGTACCCGGGAGTTCGACTTTGACGCGACGGTGGCCGCCGCCATGGAGGCCTTCCGGCGCAATGGCTACGAGGGGACCTCGATCCGCGACCTGACCAAGGCGACCGGCCTGGGCAGCGGCTCGATCTATGCCGCCTTCGGCAGCAAGGAAGGGCTGTACCTGGCCGCGCTCGACCTCTACCGGCAGCGGTACGCGGCGCCACTGATCGACATGCTGCGCTCGGGCAACGACGCCCGGGAGGTGATCCGCGAGGTTTTTGTCGGTGCGGTGGATGAGATCGCGCGGGACGGGAAACGCCTGGCATGTCTGATCGTCGGCGCCACCGTCGAGCGGGCCCGCGACGACCTGCGGGTTGCCGAGCGGCTCCGGTCGACGACTCGATCGCTGGAGTCCGCCCTCTTCGACGTGCTCGCCGAGGGACAGCTCCGCGGTCAGATCGCCGCCGACCGCAGTGCCACCGACCTTGCCACCTTCCTGGTGACCAGCCTCCAGGGCCTGCGGGTGATGGGCGGGATCAACGCCGACCGGGCCACCCTGATGCGTTCCGCCGAGGTCGCGCTGAGTTGCCTGGACTGACCGGTCCCGGACCGGTGCGGCCCTTTGTCGTATCCAGATACTGTAACGAACGCTCAAGATAATTTCGGAGGAAGAGGAATGACACCGACAGGCGTAGGCATCATCGGGCCGGGCGCGTGGGCGTCGGTCTCACACATCCCGGTGATCGCGGCGTCGCCGGCGTTCGAACTGCGTGCGGTCAGCACGTCCCGCCGTAGCTCGGCGGAGGCTGCGGCGGCCAAGCACGGGGTGCCCGGATACGACGACCACCGCCGCCTTCTCGCCGACCCCCGGGTCGATGTGGTGGTCGTCGCGGTGCAGGTCGCCCAGCATTTCGAGCTGATCTCCGCGGCGCTCGAGGCGGGCAAGATGGTCTACAGCGAGTGGCCGCTCGCCAACGGCCTGGCCGAAGCGGAGCGCCTCGCCGAACTGGCCCGCCAGGCCGGCGTCCGTACCGTGGTCGGCCTCCAGGGACGCTACGCCCCCGAGGTCGAGCACGCCGCGGACCTGGTTCGCGACGGGTACGTCGGCGAGGTGCTCGGCACCACCCTGGTCGGCTCCGGCATGGTCTGGGGCGGCGAGGTGGCCAGCCACAGTCAGGCCTACTGGTTCGACAACGCCAACGGCGCCACCCCGCTCACCTCCGCCACGCTGCACGCCCTCGACCCGCTGCACTTCGTACTCGGCGAGTTCGACACGGTCGCGGCCAACCTCGTGGTGGGGCGCAAGGAGGCGACCGTCACCGAGGACGGCAGCAGGATCCCGGTCACGGTGCCCGATCAGGTCGCCCTGATCGGCACGCTCACCTCCGGTGCGGCCGCCTCGGTCTTCTATCGGGGCGGCGCGTCACGCGGCGACAACCTCCGATGGGAGATCAACGGCACCGACGGCGACCTCGTTCTGACCGCGGCCTGGGGCAACATGCAAGTCGCCCAGCTCGCCCTCGCCGGTGGCCGCGGCGCGGACACCACCGCCACCACCATCGACGTTCCCACGTCCTATTCGGACGGGATCCCCACCGGCCTGGCCCAGACCCCGGCCGGAAGCGTTGCGCGGCTCTACGCGCAGCTGGCGCGCGACCTGGCCGACGGCACCCACACCGTGCCCGACTTCGAGCACGCCCTCAGCCGGCACCGCCTCATCGACGCCGTCGAGCGCGCCTCGGCCACCGGCGTCGCCCAGTCCCTGAAGTGACCGACCCGCGGCCGGCGCTCTCGGGCGCCGGCCGCCCGGCCAGATGGAGTCAATGACGTGAGAGCGATAGGGCTGCTGCGCCACGGCGGACCCGAGGTGCTGGAGGTCGTCGAGCGGCCGACCCCGCACGCCGGACCGGGCGAGGTCCGGATCCGGGTACGCGCCGCAACCGTCAACCCGGCCGACACCCTGATCCGGGCCGGCGTCACGCCCATCCGGCAACGCGGAACGGAACCGGTCATCCCCGGCCTGGACGTCGCCGGGACCATCGACGAGATCGGCCCCGGCACCAATTCCCGCCTCGCCGTCGGCAACCGCGTGATGGCCATGGTCAACCCCACCCGCCCGGCCGGCGGCGGGTACGCCGAATGGGTCGTGCTCCCCGAGTCGTGGGTCGTCCCGGCGCCGGCCGGGGCGAGTCACGCCGAGGCGGCCACGCTGCCGATGAACGGGCTCACCGCCCTGCACGCCCTCGCCCAGCTACGCCTGACCGAGGGCAGCACCCTCGCCGTCACCGGCGCGGTCGGGGCGGTCGGCGGCTTCGCCGTACAACTGGCCACGGCCGCCGGGCACCGCGTGCTGGCCGACGCCGCCCCACAGGACGCCGACCTCGTCGCGTCGCTGGGCGCCGACCGCACCGTCGCCCGCGGACCCGGGGTCGCCGATCGCTTCCGCGCGCTCACCGCCGACGGCGTCGACGGGGTCGTCGACACCGCGATCATCGGCGCCCCGCTGCTCACGGCCATTCGCCGCGGCGGCTCCCTGGCGTACGTACGCGGCGGGGCGGACCACCCGGCGTTCGAGCGGACGGCCGCGACGCGCGGCGTGACCCTCGTCCACGCGTACGTGCACGACTACGACGGGCGACGCGACAAACTCGACCTGCTCCGCCGGCTCGCCGACGAAGGACGGCTCAGCCTCCGGGTCGCCGACACCTTTTCGCCCGAGCACGCGGCGCGAGCCCATCGGCTCCTGGCGGCGGGCGGCGTCCGGGGCCGACTGGTCATCGAGTGGTGAGTTCGCTGTCGAGCGGGTCGCCACGGAACCTGACCGGGATCGCGTCGCGGTGCCGGGACACATCCATCAGTTGCACTACATCAGAAACTGGAAGGCGAGGTAGCAACATGCGCGCGGTCATGCTCGAGGAATTCGGCGCCCCGCTCGTCCTAACGGAGATCGAAGAGCCGGTACCGGGTCCCGGACAGGTACTGGTCCGGGTCGCAGCGAGCGGTGTCAACCCGCTGGACATCAAGATCCGAGCTGGAAAGGCGGCCCACGCCCGGAATCACCCGCCGGCCGTGCTCGGTCTGGACCTGGCCGGTGTCGTGGTGGAGGTCGGCCCGGGGGTCACTGGCTTCGACTCCGGGGACGAGGTGTACGGACTGACCGGTGGCGTCGGTGATCTTCAGGGGTCGCTTGCCGAGTACGCGGCCGTGGACGCTCGGTTGCTCGCCCGCAAACCGGAGTCGCTGAGCCTGCGCGAGGCGGCGGCTCTGCCGCTGGCCGTCATCACCGCCTGGGAAGCGCTGGTGGACCGGGCGCGGGTCACGGCGGGCCAACAGGTGTTGGTGCACGGGGGTGCCGGCGGCGTCGGGCAGGTCGCCATCCAGGTCGCCCGCGCCCGGGGCGCTGAGGTCTTCGCCACGGGATCGACCCGGAGCCTGGAGACCATCGCTCGCCTCGGGGCGACTCCAATCGACTACACCACCACAGCGGTCGAGGACTATGTCACCGAGCACACCGGCGGCGAGGGCTTCGATGTGGTCCTGGACACCATCGGCGGCACCAGCCTCGACCTGTCGTTCACTGCGGTCCGCACCTATACCGGGCACGTCGTCAGCGTTCTGGGCTGGGGCACCCACAGCCTCGCGCCGCTGTCGTTCCGTGGTGCCACCTACTCCGGGGTCTTCGCCCTGCTGCCGATGCTGACCGGTCAGGGCCGTGAGCACCATGGAGAGATTCTGCGCGAGGCCGCCGCCCTGGTTGACGAGGGAGCGTTGAAGCCGCGCGTCGATCCCCGGCGGTTCACCCTGGCCACCGTGGCCGACGCCCACGCCGCCGTGGAGAGCGGTGCCAGCGCCGGCAAAATGGTGATCGACGTCGAGTGATGAGGGACCTTCGCGCACGCCCCGCTGGTAGAGGACACCAGCCGTCCAGGCGATGAAGCAGGAGGGTCAGGCCCGTACGATGGGGCGATGGACCCTGCGGGGGGGCCGCCGGCGATGCGGTACCGACTGCTCGGGCCGGTCGAGGTGTGGTCTCTCGCCGGGGAACGGCTGGCCCTCGGCACGCCGATGCAGGTGCGCCTGCTGGCCATCCTGATGTCCCAGCCGGGCACCGGGTGGTCGATCGACCAACTCGTCGACGAGCTGTGGCAGGGCCGCCCGCCGAAGACGGCGGCCGGGCAACGTGAAGACCTATGTTTGGGCCTTACGCCGGTTGTTGCGGTCCCCGGGCTCCCCCGACCCCGCCATCCTCGCCGGGGCCACCGGCTACCGTCTCGTCCTCGACGCTCAGGCGACGGACGGCGTGGCCTTCGACGACCTGACCCAGCGCGGGCATCACGCACTGCGGCAGGGCCGTTGCTCGGATGCTCTGCGGGCGTTCGAGGCCGCGCTGGCGCTGTGGCGCGGGGAGCCGTTCGCGGGCCTTCCCGGATCGGGGGTGTTGCTCTCCGTCCGGGCGCGGCTCCAGGAACAGCGGTCGAGTCTGCTGGAGGAGGTCGCGGACCTCCGTCTGCGCGACGGACGGCACAACGAGCTGATCGAGCCGCTGCGGACACACATCGAGGGGGATCCGCTACGGGAGCGCCCATGGGGGCAACTGATGGTGGCCCTGGCCCGGGCCGGACGGCGCGCGGACGCGCTGGCGACGTACCGGCAGCTACGCCGACTACTCCGCGACGAGGTGGGAGTCGAGCCCGGTCCGATCTCCAACACCTGCACAGCCGCATCCTGCGAGCCGTTGGCGATGGTCGGCCGGCTCGACACCGCCGCGGACCTGTCCGCGATGGTGGGCCCGCGCACGGCCGGACGGCCGTTCCTGCCCCGGTCAGCGGTGGGTCAGATAGTGGCGGGCCGTCTCACGCAGCCGGGCGTGGACCCCGTCGTACCCGCCGACCCCACCCAGGTAGCGCTTGTCCACCTTCGCCACCATCGTGTAGTTCGTGTCGCACACGTTGCCGACCGGAGCCTCACCGGCCTGGCTGACCAGTTGGTACGCGTCGAGCTGGTCCAGCCCGACCAGCTCGGCGGTCCAGGTGACCAGGTCGTGCTGGCTGATCCGGTAGGCGTCCTCCAGCGGACGGGCAGAGCCGGTGGACATCAGTGCGTCGTCCGACTCCAGCCGCGGCCACGGGGTGCCGACCCCCTTGACGACGTCCACCACAACCGTGGTGTTCATGGCCGCCTCGATGCCGGTGCCGCAGACCTCGCCATGACCCTGCCGGCAGTGCCCGTCGCCGAGGGCGAAGAGCGCTCCGGACACGTTCACGCCGAAATACGCGGTGACTCCGGCCCGCAGCTCCGGGGTGTCCATGTTGCCGCCGTGCGCGTCCGGGGTGATCGTCATCCGCGCCTCGAAGGCACCCGGCGCCACCCCCGCGGTGCCATGCATCGGATCCAGCGGCAGCGCCACGGTGTAGTCGCCCCGGCGTGCCCGGTACGTCGCCGTGCCGGCGGCGACGTCGACGTCGTACCGCCAGACCACCTCGTCCAGCGGGGGGTGCAGGGTCGCCGTGGTGTGGGTGCCGGTGAGGGCGCCGAAGTGCGGAAAGGTGGTGGACACGGCCCAGTCCCGGGCCGGCTCGATGGAGACGAAGTGCACGGCGAGGGTGTCCCCGGGCTCGGCCCCCTCGATGTGGATGGGCCCCGTCACCGGGTTGAGGTAAGGGAACTGGCAGACCTGCGACGGCAGGTCGTCGGTGCTCCGGACCCGCCCGCCGAAGCAGTCCTCGGTGTACAGCTCGAGGATCGTGCCCGGGCGCACCCGGAGCACCGCCTCGCGCCCGCCGAAGGTGTAGGACAGCTCGTCCGGCTCCGGCCGGTACCTCACCACGTCGGTCTTCACTGCGGCTCCTTCACCGGCTCGTCGGTGCTGTCGTGGGGGACGTCGACGAGCGCGGGGAGCTCGGGACGCCGGCCCGTCAGGTAGGAGGTCAGCAGGACCAGCAGCCCGACGCCCAACCAGACGAAACCGAGCACCTGGGCGGCGACCTTGGCGTTGATCACGACGTAGAGCAGGATCAGGAACCCGATCACCGGCACCACCAGATGCCGCAACCAGTCCCGGCTGCCGTTGCGCACGACGTAGTGGGTCACGACGGAGACGTGGAGCGCCAGGAACGCCGTCATGGCGCCGAAGTTGACCAGTGTGGACAGCAGAGAGATGCCGTCGTCCCGACTGGCCATGTAGAGGCCGAGCGCCAGGGAGATGGCGGCGACCAGCAGGGTGGCGTTGGTCGGCACCTTGTGTTTCGGGCTGATCCGGGCGAGGAAGCGCGGCATCTGCCGGTCGCGGGCCATCGCGTACAGCAGGCGGGAGGTCGCGGCCTGGGCGACCAGGGAGTTGGCGAAGCCCCAGGCGATCGCGGTGGCCAGGGCGGTCAGCCCGGCCAGCCAACCCCCGCCGGCCGCGCGCGCCGCGTCGTAGAACGCGGTTCCCTCGGCGTCGCCGTTGGCGAGCAGGCCGGCCGCGTCCGGCACCAGCAGGGCCGCGACCCACGTCTGCACGACGAACAGGGCACCGGCCAGCAGCAGCGCCGCGATCATCGCTCGGCCGATCTGCCGGGCCTCCTCGCGGCTCTCCTCGGCCAGCATGGAGATCCCGTCGAAGCCGAGGAAGGAGAGCACGGCGATCGACACCGCGCCGAAGACCAGCGGCCAGGAGAAGGTGTCCGCGTTGAACAGCGGCCCGAGCGAGAAGTCGGCGCCCTTGCCCTGCGCCAGCGCGGTCACGCCGACGACCAGGAAGATCACCAGGATGACCAACTCAGCGGCGAGCATCACCCGGTTGACCCGGGCGGTCATCTTGATGCCGAAGTAGTTGACGACGGTGTTGAGCACGACGAAGGCCGCCAGCCACGCCCACACCGGCACGCTGGGCACGAGGGAGTGCATGGCCACGCTGGCCACCAGGTAGAGCAGACCGGGCACGAGGACGTAGTCGAGCAGGATCACCCAGCCGGCGAGGAAGCCGACGGGCGGTGCGATGCCGCGACCGGTGTAGCTGTAGACAGAGCCGGCCATGGGGAACGCGCGGACCATCTGCGCGTACGACAGGGCGGTGAACATCATCGCCACCATGCCGATGATGTAGGCCAGCGCGACCATGCCGCCGGAGCCGGCGTACACGCTCCCGAAGATGCCGAAGGGGGCGATCGGCACCATGAAGATCAGTCCGTAGATGAGCAGGTCGGTGAAGCTGAGGGTCCGGCTCAGTTCCTGTCGGTAGCCGAACTGCTCGACCTGGGCGCCTGTCGCGGACGGGTCGGGAGGTTGAGTCACGGCACGCCTCCTTGGTCTGATAAGGCCGAACGTTAGCCCAGCTATCGACGGACAGCTAGATCCATGTGCCTGGATCGAAGGAATCGCGACGTCACGAGCCGGAAATGGTCGGGCTTGACTGTCTGGCGTCGAGCCTGGGGTGCACGGACGACTCAGACATGCAGGGTGGGCCGGTAGATGAGCTCCTGGGAGCGGCCGTCGAGTGTCCGGCTCTCCAGCAGCTCCAGGTCGAAGTCGGCCGCCCCCTGGAAGATCGGCTCTGTCCCGGTCTGACCGGTGATCACCGGGAAGAGCGTCACCTGGACGAAGTCGACGAGACCGGCGGCCATCAGCGCGCGATTCAACGACAGGCTGCCGTGCGATCGCAAGGGCACCTCGGACTCCTTCTTGAGCCGGGCGACGACCTCGACTGCGTCACCGCTCGCGACGGTCGCGTCCGGCCAGTCGAGGGGTCCGTCCAGCGTGCGCGACACCACCGTCGCCGGGAGGTTCCTCATCCGGGTGACCCAGGCGTCACGAACCTCGGACTCCTCGGTGCTCGCTGCCAGCATCCGCGCGAACACCCGGTACGTGCCGGCCCCGAAGACCATGCGCTGTTCCTCGCTGTACACGGCGAGGCGGTGCGCAAGCAATTCGGGGCCTTGCTTACCCCAGTAGCCGCCCCAGTTGCCGCTGGTGGTGCCGAAGCCATCGAGGCTGGAAAAGACGTCGAAGGTGTAGGTGGCGGTCATGGTGCTCTCCATTCACGTGTGAGTTCGGTACGACGAGTCCGCAGGTGGGCCCGCTCGGTCTCGTTGGTGGCCAGTGCCATGGCCTGGTCGTAGGCGGCTCGGGCGTCTGCGTCGCGTCCGAGCCGGGCCAGCAGTTCGGCCCGGGTGGCGGGCAGCCGGTGGTAGCCCGGGAGATCGACGTCCTCCAACGCGGCGAGGGCTACCGCCGGTCCGTGCACCTCGGCGACGGCGACCGCACGGTTGAGCGCGACGATCGGGGTCGGCGCGAGCGCGAGGAGCTGGTCGTAGAGCGCCAGGACCTGCGGCCAGTCGGTGGCGGCGCCGTCGGTGTGCACCGCGCTGATCGCGGCCTGGATCTGGTACGGGCCGGGCCGGTTACGCCGCAGACAACGGCGGACCAGGTCGTGACCCTCGGCGATGAGTGTCCGGTTCCACAACGACCGGTCCTGGTCGGCCAGCAGCACCAGTTCGCCGGCCGGGTCGAGCCGGGCCGGTCGGCGCGCCTCGGTCAGCAGCAGCAGGGCGAGCAGGCCGAGGACCTCGGGCTCGTCGGGCATCAACGCGGCGAGCTCGCGGGCGAGCCGGATCGCCTCGGTGCACAGGTCCGTTCTGATCAGCGGTCCGGCGGTGGACGTGTAGCCCTCGTTGAACATCAGGTAGAGCACGGTGAGCACGGGCGGCAGCCGGTCCGGCAGCTCGTGTTCGGCTGGTACCCGGTAAGGGATGCCGGCGTCGCGAATCTTCTTCTTGGCGCGCACGATTCGCTGGGCGACGGTCGCCTCCTGGATGAGGTAGGCCCGGGCGATCTCCGGTACGTCGAGGCCGCCGAGCAGGCGGAGCGTGAGGGCGGTCCGCGCGTCGGGAGCGAGCGCCGGGTGGCAGCAGGTGAAGATGAGTCGCAGCTGGTCGTCTTTCACCGGTCCCACCTCCTGGGGCTCGTCCGGTTGGTGCAGCAGCAGGGCTTGGGCGTGCCGGGCCTCGCGGGTCGACTCCCGGCGGAGCCGGTCGACGGCCCGGTTGCGTGCGGTGGTCACGATCCAGGCGCCCGGGTTCGGCGGCGGGGTCTGCCACTTCTGCAGCGCCGTGGTGAACGCGTCCTGGACCGCCTCCTCGGCGAGGTTGATGTCACCGAGAAGGCGGGCCAGGGTGGCGACGCAGCGGCCGTACTCCGCGCGGTAGATGCTCGCCAGGTCCATGTCGGGTGCCCGGCTCCTGTTCAGGCCTGGGACAGGTCGTCGAAGGGGCGCACCTCGACCGGGCCGCAGGCCGCCGCGCACTTCTCGGCCCAGGCCAGCGCCTGGTCCAGGTCCGCGCACTTGATGACCCAGAATCCGGCGATGTGCTCCTTCGTCTCGGCGAACGGCCCATCACTCATGGTGGTGGTGCCGTTCTCGATCCGGACGACGGTGGCGCTGTCCGGCGACAGGAGCCCTCCGGCGAAGACCCAGACACCCGCGGCCTGCATCTCTTCGCCGATCCGATCGGTCTCCCTGAACATGGTCTGCATCTCCTCGTCAGACGGCGCCGGTGCGCCCTCGACGAAATGCACGGAAAGCAGGTACTGCTTCATGACGGTCCTCCGGTAGCTCGATGTGGGATGGCGACAGGTCAGGCGGCCAGGCGGCGCGCGACGGCGGGGATCACGATCGCGGCCGCGACCAGGTGGGTGAGCATCAGCAGAGCCTTGGTGGCCACCCCGGCGTCGGCGATCACGTCGGGCACCAGCGACAGGACGGTCAGCACCACCGTCGTGCGGACGAACGCGCGCCGCGGACGCCGGGCGAAACGGGACAGCAGCGCGGCGATGACCACGCCGATCAGCGAGAAGGCAGCGGTCAGCACGCCGAACCCCGTCACCGGAATCGGGGCGCCGCCCATGTCGAGGCTGATCCCCGCCGCGTGGCCGGCGGCGGCGACAGCCATGGTGGCGCCGCTCGCGGCAACCGTCGCGATGACACCGGCCCGGGTCAGCGCACCGAAGGTCGAAGTGGTGGCGTGGGTCGCGTTCACAGTGGTGGTCATCGTGCCCTCCAGTGGGTGTACGGCCCGTCTCTGTGCCGGGCTCTCACCAGGGCTACGAAAAGGACCAGCCCCAATCGACAGGCACGCCCACATCTTTTCGAAGATATTCGAGCCGGGTACATGGAGGCAGTCTCCAGGCATAGCGGACGAACCGCGACGATACGCCGGTGACGCTCCCAGCTTCAATGAGCGCGCGGCGCGACCCCGACCTCCACCTCCTCCGCGTGGCCGCGTCGCCTTGCCGCACGATCATGTACGCGTTCATCGCCAGTCCCAGCACAGGCCGCCTTGGATCCCGAGTATGCGACGCGATGCGCTTCGTGCACCTGGCGTGCACCCTGTGGCGGCAGATCAGTGCGGATCGACGTCACTGGCCATCGCATCGTCGCCGCGAGCGGGCGCTCGGCGCGTGCCCGCTCGTCGGTGGGAGGCCCTCGCGGCACCACACCAGAAACCGGCCAGGCGTCGGCACGGGTTGAACACGACCGGGGAGGGAACATCGGCCGAGCCGGGCCCGATCAGAGAAGGGAACGTGTCAACGTCCGCTTCACTCGCGTCGAGTTCGCGAAGTAGACAATGCCCACGATGCTCGGCACGGAGTCGATGACCGTGCCGACCGGTGACTTCATTCCCAGGACGTTCCAGGCCACGAGACAGCCGATCGAGATCGCGCAATACAGGTAGTTGTGGACGATCGCGGCCCGACGCCTGGTGCAGATCAGCCACAACAGAACGAGGATGTAGACGGCGAGGAAGCTGTTCGTCACCACGTAAAAGACGATGTGGCTCTCAGGCCCGAGGTCCGTCATCCCCACCAGGGACGGGTTCGCGTCGATGACCAGGGTCGCGATGGTCAGACCGATTCCGTGGATGAGCAGCAGCACAAGAACCACCACGTACCCGACGAGGAGGCCCCTGAGGCGCGGGGCCGACGATCGGGCCGGTACCTGCGCCGCGGCATCCTCGCTCGCGTGATCGTGGTGGAGCGAGCCCTGACCGCGTGGTTGTTCGACAGGTATCACGGCCTTGACGGTATGGGCCGATACCCCAGCGCACCATGGTGCTAACCCTCGTATCCGACGTCGGGCTAACCCGACCTGGCCAGGTGGCCTGGGATCACCGTCGCCGGCATCCGGCCGACGTACACAATCCAGAACTCACGGGTATCCCGTACCTGGGCGGCATCGACAACAGGCCGCCCACCACCATCGCGATCCACAGCGGCGAATCCTGCCCGCCGCAGTCGACCACGAGCCGGCCCTTCCGAGCCGAGGTGATGGCGCCTCAGCGATTGTCCGATCCGCATACTCGGATGGAATCGCTGGCCGGTGGGCCGGATAGGGTGAGATCGTTCTGCCGTCGATCGCGCTGGGAGACGACATGTGGTGGTCGGGCGTTGGCATCCTGGCGATCGTCTTTCCCGCCGCCACAGTCGCCGCGGGTTACCAGATCGGCGGCTATCCCGGCGTACCCTGCGGCTTCTTCGTGGCCGGCATCGCGACGTGGTTCGTCGGGCGCCGGATCAACCGCACCGAAGACCGGATGATCTACCACAACGAGCACCGCTTGTACTCGATCCCCATGCAGTACTGGGCGTTCCTCTGGATGTTCCTCGCGCTGACGCAGACCGTCCTAGGGCTCCTGGGAAAGGCGGGCTGGCAGCAGGAGTGACGGTTGCTTGCCGCCCCACCTCGGCGATCGCGCGGCGTCCGACAGCTCACGGTCCTGGCCCGGTGCACTGGGTCTGATTTCCTGCGCCCGAGGCGACCCCTATTGCTACTCATCGATTCGTGGTAGAAATCCTTCGTGCGCACGGGTTTCGAGCTAGATTTTCTTCGGAGGGAGGCCACGATGAGAAGCATTGCCGGTTGGCTGGTGGGTCTCACCGTTGCCGCTGGGCTCGTGGCACCGGCGGCCCCGATTGCTGTGGCCGCGACGCCCCCGCAGGCATCGGCCTCTGTGACGCTGTCGGCCGCCGGGCCGCAACCCGGCACCTTCACCGGCCGGGGATTCGACACCTGCACCGCCCCGTCACAGGCTGCGATGGACGCGTGGCGGGCCAGCTCGCCCTACGGCGCGATCGGCATCTACATCAGCGGGGCCAGCCGCTCCTGTGCCCAGCCCAACCTCACCGCGACCTGGGTGGCCAACCAGACGAGCAACGGATGGCGGCTGATCCCCATCGAACTGGGATACCAGGCGCCGTGCGGTACCCGCACACCGAAGATGTCCGCCGATCCCACCACCGCCCGGTCACAGGGCGTCTCCGCGGCGAACAGCGCCGCGAATGCCGCCCAGGCACTGGGCATCGGCAGTGCGAGCACCATCTACAACGACATCGAGCAGTACCCGTCGAACACGTCGTGCCGAGCCGCCGTGCTGTCGTTCCTGTCCGGCTGGGTCGAGCAGTTGCACGCACGCGGTTACCTCGCCGGCATGTACTCCAGCGGCTCGTCCGGCATCAAGGATGTCTGCGACGCGTACGGCAACCCGGCCTACACGCGGCTCGACCAGATCTGGATCGCCTGGTGGAACGGGGTGGCCGACACGGACGCCGGAAGTTACTGCGCCGATGCCTACTACGCGAACCACCAGCGCCTGCACCAGTACGCCGGCGACGTCACCGAGACGTGGGGCGGCGTGACGATGAACATCGACCGCAACTACCTCGACGTGGCAGTCGCCCAGACCCCACCGCAGCAGTGGACCGCAACCATCGACAACAGCACCGCGGACGGGTTCACCGCGAGCATCGCCTGGGGCACGTCGACCTACTCCGGCCAACGGTTCGGCACCGACTACCGCTTCGCCAACCCGTTGTCCTCCAGCGACGTCGCCTGGTACCGGTCGACCATCCCGGCGACCGGAAGCTACGAGATCTCGGTCTGGTACCCGGCCGACGCCGGCTACAACAACCAGACGCCCTATCTCGTGGCGACCACCACCGGGAACAGGTCCGTGGCCGTCAACCAGCGGATCAACGGCGGTCGGTGGGTCTCCATCGGCGTGTTCACCCTCGCCGCGGGCACCGGCAACAAGGTCGGCGTGAGCCGCTGGACCGCCGGCACCGGAATCGTGGTCGCCGACGCGGTGCGGATCACCCGGGTCTGAAGTCGCTCGCTGGCGGGCACGGGACGCGCCGTTCAGGGCGGCTGCTCCCATCAGGAGGGGATTCCTGCAAGGTACCCGGCTGCGGCGGACCAGTCCGCCTGTGTCAAAGGCGGCAGCTCCACGCCCGCCGACACCAGCGCCTCCTGCCATCCTTTGATGCGGCCGGCGCTGTCGAACCAGCCCGGGGGGGCGGACTCGGTCGTGCACCGAGCCCGCCCCGCACCGTCTACCGGTTCCGCGACGTCGCTGCCCGCGACGCCCGGGGGCCTCGCATCAACGCTGGAGTGTGAGCAGACCCGGCCGGTACGGCAGGAGGCCGTAGTCCCCGCCGGAGTTGGGCGAACGTCCCTGGTAGAGCAACTGCAGGTTGCAGGGATCCACGGTCATGGTCTGGTCGGCGTTGCCGCGGATCAGTTCGCCGTGGCTGATGTCGTTGGTCCAGGTGGCGCCACTGTTGGCCTTGCCGGCGAAGGGATTGCTCTCGGTCGCGGCCTGCGGCGTCCACGAGCCGCCCAGGCTGGTGGCCGTGAACGAGCGGAAGTAGCGACCCTGCGCGCCGATCGCCTCGACGAGCATGAGGTAGCGGCTCTGGCCCTGGAGCTTGTAGACCTGAACGGCTTCGAACAGATTGTTCGTCGTGTCACTCATGATCACCGTCGACGTTGAGCCGAAACTGCCCGGGAAATTCCCGATGGGCATGCTGGCCCGGTAGATCTTGCCGTTGTCCCCGGCGAAGAAGAGGTACATGTTCGTGCTGTCACCGATGAGCGCCTGGTCGATGGGTCCCGTGCCGGAGCCGGAGATGCTTCCGGAGAAGAGCACCTGCTCCGACGACCAGCCGTTCGCATTGGTGGGGTCGCTCGACGTCCGGTAGGAGAAGGCGGTGCCACCCCACTGATAGGCGAGCACCCAGATGTTCCTCGGGGCGAAGTAGAACAGCGAGGGCGCAACGGTGGAGAAAGACATGGTGTTCTGGCTGGCTGAGGCCATGTCGGACCAGTTCGTGAAGAGGCCGAAGTTCATCGAACCCCACCTCGTCCCGGTGTCGTGCGTCGTCGCGTAGACGATGTGCCTGCCGTTGTAGGGGGCGTAGGTGAAGTCCTTCAGCGAGACCCACCCCGACTTCGGGTTCGCCAGGGAGCCCGTCGATGTCCAGCGGTACGTCGACGGCAGAGCGCACGTGCCCGGCGGCGGCGTCGTGGGGTCACCGCCGCCGTCGACGCGGACGAGTTGCCACTGCTGGTTGCTGCCGTTCCAGTCGTCGTACTGAACGATGTTCCCGCCGTCGGCGGTCGACGCGCCCTGCACCTCCACCACCTTGCTGCTGTTCCGGTTGATCAAGCGGACGTAGCCACCGTCGGAGTCGGCCAATCGGAACTGCTGGTTGGTCCCGTTGCCGTCGCTCCACTGCACGATGCTCGCGCCGTTGGCCGTCGAGAAGTTGTGGACGTCCAGCACCTTGCCCGACAGCCGCGACTTCAACCGGTAGTAGCCACCATCCGAATCCACGAACTGCCACTGCTGCTGGTTGCCGTTGTTGCGCGCCCACTGCGTGATCCGCGCACCGTCGTTGGTCGCCAGGTTGTACACGTCCAACGCCTTGCCACTGTTCCGATTCACCAGCACGTACCACGCGCTCGTGTCGACCGTCGCCGCGGCGGCGGGCGTCGACACCACCGCCGCGGCGGCACCCCCGACCACCACCGTCATCACGCCAGCGGCGACGACCCGGAGCAACCACCCACGACGCCGCGACGGCGGCGGCGCGATTGTTGGAGACCTACCCAAGGCAGACATGATCCTCCTCCACATGACCAAGAGCCGAACGGTCTACCCGAAGACGGGAGCACCGCGAGGGCGCGGCTGGGCGCAGGCGTCGGACAGTTGTCAGCGCTAACAAGACGTCTGCATGCCCCAGCGCACGCCTGATTCCAGGTCGACGAAGCAGGCTTGCCCGGTAAGCCGCAGGTGTCGTCGTCCTTAGCCATCGACTGTGAGCGATAACATGCCGTTCGTCAAGTCGTCACGCCCCGGGCCAACAATCGATGATCGTCGTTCTTAGCGAACGACAACTCACGCCCAGGCAACCGCACCAGGTGCCGCAGGGCGGGCTGCCACGAGCACAACCATCCCCCGGCCCGCCCATTGCCAACAGCGTGGAGCGCGCGACTGACGAGTGACAACCACTGCCTACGTCCGGCTCCAGCCGGCCATCGTGGCCGAGGTCGAAACGACGCAGCCCGGAGTACGGCCGCTGGCGCCACCCATCGAATCCTGACGATGCTATGTTCGATCGTCATCGACTTCGCCTCGTACGCCGCGTGCCTTCGACAGCCAGCATCGACAACCTACCGACGGGGGAGATCATGACGAGCCGCGACCACACACGCCGTGCCATCTGGTCACGCACCATTCCGGCAGCCATCGCGCTCGGTTCGCTGGTCGCGTCCACGATGACCGGGCCGGCGCCCCTCGCCGCAGCCGCGACCTCCGGCACCAGCCCCGCCAATCCGGTGGTCACCTGGGACCTCAACGCCCAGACGGCGATCTGGGACGTCGCGGCTCAGCAACCGAACGAGCAGGTGCGCAGCTTCGCGATGGTGAGCGGAGCCGTCTACGACGCGCTGAACGCGATCGCCGGCACCCCGTACCAGCCGTACCTCGCCGCACCGCCGTCGAGCGGGACCGAGTCGGCGGACGCTGCCGTCGCCGCCGCCGCCCACGACGTACTCGCCGCCCTCTTCCCCGGTCAGCAGGAGCGGCTTCGGGCACAGTACGACGCGGCTCTCGCCGCGATTCCGGACGGGCGGTCGAAGCAGGGCGGCAAGACGATCGGGGCACGAGCCGCGGCCGCGATGGTCGCCGCACGGCAGGACGACGGCGCGTTCGGGGACCAGCAGTGGAGGAACGGGACACGGCCCGGACAGTGGCGACCCACGCCGCCGCTGTTCCTGTCCCAGGGCGCATGGACCGGACACATGCGGCCGTTTCTCATCCCCCGTGCGTCGATGTTCCGCACGCCCGAGCCGCCACGATTGACCGGCAACACCTACACCCGCGATCTCAACGAGGTGAAGGAGGTCGGCTCGGCGACGAGCACCGTGCGTACCCGGGACCAGACGGAGGCCGCGATCTGGTGGCACGACCGGCGTTCCGCCTCCTGGGAGATCAAACGCCAGCTCGCCACCACCCAACAGCTGGACGCCCTGCAGACCGCGCGCTTCTTCGCGATGACCGACCTCATCGTGGCCGACTCGGGAGTGGCGTGCTTCAGCCAGAAGGACTTCTGGAGCTACTGGCGTCCGGTCACGGCGATCCAACGGGCCGACACGGACGGCAACCCGAGGACGACCGCCGACCCAGGCTGGCAGTCGTTGCTCGTCACGCCGCCCTTCCCCGAGTACCCCTCCGGCCACGCCTGCGGCACCGGTGCGCGGATGTCGCTGTACCAACACTTCTTCGGCCGAGACGACATCGCGTTCAGCGGATCCAGCGTCGACTCCGGCACGACGAGGCAATTCACCAGCTTTTCGCAAGCGCTCGACGAGCTCATCGGCGCGCGCGTCTGGGGCGGCGTCCACTTCCGCGCTGCTGACGTCGAGGGGGCGAAACTCGGCGAGGAGGTCTACCGCTACGCGGTCCGGCACTACTTCCGCCCCCTGAGGTAGCCTCCCGGCCGTCCTGTGAGCGCGTGGCACCGCGTTCACCGACGTTTGAGCAACCCACGTTTGGCCATGAAGGCACGCAACGTCTCGGCATCCTCGGCGGACATCAACCAGCGTGGGATCACCGTCGCCGGCATCCGGCCGACGTACACGATCCAGAACTCACGGGTATCGCGTACCTGGTCGACCCCGTCCCAGGCGATGCCACCGGACTCCGAGCCGCTGCGCATCATGATGTTGTCATCGGTGATGTCGTAGCCGCCCTCGACTGCGTAGCGACCGGAGCGGCGCCGGGCGCGCAGACGCACCCACGGCCAATACAGCATCGACAGCAGGCCACCCACGACCATCGCCATCCACAGCGGCGAAACCTGCTCGCCCCACGCGAACCCCCGCGACACGGCCAGACCAATCGCCCCGACCGCCGCCAGCACCGCCCCGACATAGCCGTACCGGCGCAGCCGAACACTGCCGAGCGCAGCCGCCACGCGGCCGGGGTAGGCAGGATCGGCTGGGACGTCAAAACGGATGTGCACGCCAGAACGATAGTGCCCGTACCGTCTCGGCCAGGTGTGCCGGGCGCCGATAGGGCAAGCGTTTAGGTCTTGTAGCCATGGCAGGGCGGTGACGGTCGCGCAGTCCAGGGCTGTGGCATTCGGCCTGACCGGATGCCTGTGGTCTTGCCGCGCTGCTCGTGCGAGGCCCTGGAGCGGGTGTCCGGACGGGCGTCTGTCGCGCTGGTGCCAGTGACGGCTGCGCCGACGGCCAGCACGCCCAGATGCGGGCCGGCGGCGCGGGCTTCCTGCGGAATGACACACGGGCGGATCCCTCGTACCCCTTTACGGACTGGCGGCGCTCGCCGCGGCCCGGGCTGTCTTTGGCCGGGGCCTGACAGGCTAGTTTGCTCGGATGAGTCTCCTCGATGACGTCGCGAGGCGTGACAGTTGGCGATGCTGGGTGTGCGACGAGCCGGTCGACGCCGACATGTCGGTGAACGACCCGCGTGGTCCCAGCGTCGACAGCCGTACCGCCGACAAGAAGGCCAAGGTCGCCGAGCGACTCGCCCACCGTGCCTGCAACACCCGCAAGGGCGCGGTCAAGGTGGTCATCGCCTGGCCGGACCGTCTGCACGTGGTGGAGCCCGCGCCGCTGATCACCGTCGCCGAGCGACTCGAACGCAAGGGTGGCCGTGAGCTGGTCGCCCGCTGCCCGAGCAGGAAGGACGCCCAGGAGGCGGCGGACTGGCTGGTCGACCGGTTCTCCCGGCTGGTGCCCGGACTGCCGGTGACCGCGAGCGTCGAGGCAGGCGGCGGACAGTACCTCGTCGCCCTGGCCACCGGCCGCCGCTGACCGGTGGCCCTGGGCCGGCGGGCCGCCGCCGACCCAGGGCAGCCCGGACCCGAGCCACCACCAGCGCCGCTGCACGCCCGCCGCTCACAGTGTTGTGACGGCAGCGAGCGGTTCGCGCGTTCTCGGCGGCAGGTCGGGGCGATGCGGGGACAGCGTTGACGGCGGGGCCCGCCGTCTCGCCGAGTGAGGTTTTCGGTGGCTGGCCTGCGTGGCGAACCGGGTTGAGTGGCTCGCTGTCGTACCCAGCTGTGAGGCTTCGGGTCATGGCGACTTTCGTTCTGATCCACGGCGGCGGGAGCAGCGCCTGGGACTGGCATCTTCTGGTCCCTGAGCTGGCCAGCCGCGACCACGACGTGGTGGTGCCGGAATTGCCGATCGAGGACAGATCGGCGGGGTTCGTCGAGTTCCGCGAAACGGTCGTCACGGGGGTCGGCGACCGGAGCGACCTTGTGGTCGTCGGACATTCGTATGGTGCGTTCACCGCGCTGCTGATCGCCGACAGGCTGCCTGTTCGGCTGATCGTCCTGCTCACTCCGATGGTCCCGGAGCCCGGTGAGAGACCCGCGGACTGGTGGGGCAACACCGGTTACCGCGGCGCGGAAGGGCTCAGTGAGGAGCAGCAGTTCTACAACGGTGTGCCGGCAGCGATCGTCGCGGAGGCAGCGGCGCACAGCCGGGAGCAGGTCAGCGCGGAGTAGAACGAGCCGTGGCCTCTGGACGCCTGGCCGGACGTGCCGACGAAGGTCCTCATCGCCCGCGACGACCGGTTCTTCCCGGCGGACTTCCAGCGCCGGGTGGCCGCCGACCGGCTCGGCGCCGCCCCGGACGAGATCGACGGAGGCCACTCAGTGGCACTCAGCCACCCGAAGCAACTGGCCGACCAGCTGACCACGTACCTGCTGGGCTGACGGCGTTCGCACGCCCCTCCCCCAGCAACGGACGCTCAGCGTCTCGGCGCAGAGGTGGCCAGCGCCATATGGGTTCCGGTGACCGTGCAGGAGAATCCTTGATGTGCTGAATCTGCGTACTGTCACGATCGACGACTGGCCGTTGTGGCGGGAGGTCCGCCTCGCGGCGCTCGCCGAGGCACCACACGCCTTCAAGTCTCGGCTCGCCGAATGGCACAGCGGTGGTGAGGAGCGGTGGCGTTCGCGCCTGGAGATGCCGGGCAGCTACAACATCGTTGCGTTGCTCGACGACCAAGCCGTTGGCATGGCTGCTGGCGTTCCCGGTGACAACGGCATCAGCGAGCTGAGGTCCGTGTGGGTTGGTCCCAAGGCTCGGGGGCGCGGTGTTGGGGACCAGCTGATAGCGGCCGTCGAGACCTGGGCCCTACGGTCGGACGCTAGGACGTTGAAGCTCGCGGTGATCCCGGGCAACGAAGCCGCCATCGCCCTCTATCGACGCAACGGTTTCGTCGTCACCGGAGAGCTCGGGAGCCTGTTGTCCGACGGTGTGACCAGGGAACAGCTCATGGAGAAAGCGCTGCGCTGACAGGGACAACGCAGCGGCGGCGGGAGCCGAATGGTGGGCTGGAGACCCATGGGATCATGACGGAATGTCGACCCAGCATGACGCCGGTGACGCTCGGGCGACCGACCGGGCTGGAGATCCAGACCGTGGTGGTTCATGGGGAGTTCTGCGGAGGCTCGGTTCGGCCGGCGGGCCTTTCGGCTTGCGGCGCTCCGGTCTGGTGTTCCTGACCTGCCTGGCGCTGGTGGGCGGACTCTCCGTGGCGGCTACCGTCCGGATCGGTTCGGCACCGGTCGAGAGAGCGGAGCAGGGCGTGGCCGAGGAGAGCGCGGTCGAGGTCACCTACTGCGCGGGGTGGGATCCGGGGAGCCGGAAGCCCGTCGGGGTGATGGGTGTGGACGGGGCGCGCAAGCGCGATTCGGCCGGCGAGCCCTACGCGGTGCTGCTCACCGCCAACGCCCGACCGAGGGGGCTGCTGCAGATTGACTGGGGGCGACACTACCTGGGCCTGTTCCTGTTCGACGAGCACGGCCGCCGCGACCGTGCCTATGACTACCGGGAGCTCGAGCCGGGCCTGCTCGATCTGCGCCAGTACGAACAGTGGCGCTACGCGTCTGCGGACGAGCCGGAATTCCCCGAGCGGGGCTGGCACTTCACCCTCACGACGCGGCCGGACGGTGACACCGCGGACGTGCAGCTGGACCATGGCGGCCTTTTCCAGACGAGCCACGACATGCCGGAGCGGCACCGCACGCTGCGCAGGGCCGCGTTCGGCGACTGGACGGCGTACGCGGACGGCGGGATGCTCGGTTTCGGACGTCGTGCGGGGGGCGCCGGCGACGTGGCGCTCGTACCCGCCAGGCTCAAGGAAGACGAGGGGCATCGGGAGGCCGCAACGCCGCTGTGGAGGGCTCCGTCGGGCATGCGGCCCCGCTATCTGGAGGCGCTGTTCACCCCGGGCAGCCGGTTCTCTGACACCGAGTTCGGCGTCGCGATCGTTACCGAGCCCCAATCCGCCGGGGTGCTGCGCGTGCCTACCGGCGCGGTGATCGCCGCCGACCCCGGCACCCTCAGCAGCCGTGATGAGCCGTACACGGCAATGGTCCCGGTGGGAGACCACCCTGTGCTGATCGCCGGCATGCGGTGGGAGAGCGAAGGCTGGAACGAGACGACCGCCGCCGTGCTGCGGATCCTCGACAAGCCCACCGCGAGCTGGGAGCTCGCGGTCCGTCCCGGGCAGGACACACGGCTGCTCGGCGACGACGAGTTCTACGGCTTCGGAGTGGACAGCGGCATGGGCGCATTCCTGGACGCGTCAGGGCGGGATGCCCTGGCCGCGGCGTACGAGCACCGGCAGCAGAGCGACTCCCCTGACGATGACACGGCGACGGAGGTCGGCGACCCGGCCACCGGCACGAATCTGATCGCCTATCCGAGCGGGAGAGGCGACGGCTCCTACCCGGTCTGGATCGGCCGCACCGCCGCCGGCGAGGTCACCTGTCTGGTGGCCGACATGCTCGTCCTCCACGACGTCAAGTCCCTGCCGCCCACCGCACCCGACACCACCGCCTTCCTCACCCCCACCCCGACGGGCAGCGGCGGGCGGCCGGAGCCGAAGCCGACAGACCCCGAGGCAACCGCCGGGTTCCTGGCCGCCGTTGCTGCCAGCATCGCGGGGAAGAAGGAGCAGGTCGGCCGTCGCTGACGCGTGTCCGGGGCCTGGCGGAGCCGCTGGCAGGTCCAGGCCGAATCGTGCCCGTCCGCCCCTGCTGATCCGACCGGACGAAGAGGTCCTGACACCGGCCTTCGGCATGTACCCCGCCGGTCATCGTGCGGGCCCGATCTCCTCATCGGGGCAGGACCGCGCGTCGGGCGCTGCCGTTCCCCGTCACGTACCGTGACGCTCGGTCGGCGACCATGAGCGTCCGCCCTACCTGGGGCTGCCCTCGGCCGGCTCGGGCCGGGCGAAGTTTGGCAGGACCAACGCTTGGGCGGCGATGACGCGTTCCCCATTGAAGGCCAGCGCGGGTGAGCCGTGCAGCCGGTAGCCCTGGTTGAGGAGACCGCTGACGCGGGCGCAGAAGTCAGCGTCATCGGGTCCGGTGACAAGGCGGTAGCCGAGCGGCTCAGAATGATCTGACACCGTCGCATTGTGCCGCTCGGTCGTGCCTGAGCAACAGTCGTGGCCACCAGCCCGTCGTGCTCGGGCGCCGCCAGCCGCGATCAGTACACCTGACCTTCGTCGACGCCCAGGCCAACGGTGAGGCAATGCGCCCGGAAGCTGTCCGAACGCATTGACATCGACAGGGTCGCATCCGGCCGTCTTCAACCGGTGGCGTCGACCGCGATCAGTTTCCTGATCAGAAGGGGGGTGCGTCCTCGCCCATCAGCGCCAGCACGACGCCTCCCTTCCCACTCTTGAGGCCCTGGACCACGACCTTGCCGGTGCTGCCGTCCGGCAGTTCCAACGTAAAGGTCTTCCCGACCGCGTTTTTGGGGCCATTGCCGGCACTGTTGGCAGGTCGGAAGTCACCTGCCCACGGCGGCGTCCCACCCTTGCGGGCGGGCTCGGCGAAGAGAGCGGCGGTGCCGGGGGTCCTGGTGCCGTCCGAGGAGAGGAGCACTGAGGCGCTGCGATAGGTAGCCATATGCGGCAAGGGTATCCTGGATTGCGCTCGTTCGCGCCATGACAACTGCCCCATAACGCGAACGGCCGCGGGGAGCGACCGACGTCCCGGCGCCGCGTCCGCACGTGCCCGCAAGCGGCTACGCGCCGCCCTCGACGCCCCCAACACCGACGGCGGCCTGTACTTCGACTCGCGTGCCTGGGTCGTCACCGCACGCCGTCGTCACCGAACACTGGGCGGTAGCAACGGCTCGGTCAGGCCTCCGCCCGTCCGATGTGGGCGGACGCGGAGTGAGCCTGCAGGAGCCCCTCGACTCCGCGCAGGAAGGTGTCGGTTACCAGCACCGGGTCGAACAGGCAGCCGGCGGCCATGGCGCCGTCGCGCAGCATGACGAAGTGCCGGGCGGCGGGCTCGGCGGGCGCTTCCCCGACGTGCGCCAGCAGTTCTGTGACGGTGTCCAGGAACCATTGGCGGTGGGCGAGCACCGCCTGGTGCACCGGGTGACCGGGGTCGGGATACTCGGCGACGGCGTTGAGGAAGGCGCATCCGCGGAAGCCCGGGGACTGGATACTTTCGGCGATGGACCTGCTGAGGGCCCGGAGGGTGTCGGCCGCCGGCAGGCCGGCGGCGACAGCGTCGTTCGCCTGGCCGCGCATGGCTTCGTCGACCTGGCGCAGGTAGGCGACGACGAGTTCTTCTTTGCCGGGAAAGTGCCTGTAGAGAGTGGCCCGGGTCACTTGCGCTTCCGCGACGATCCGGTCGATGCCTACGGAGTGGATCCCCTCCGCGTAGAAGACCCTTATCGCCGTGTTGAGCAGCCGCGACCGCGCTTCGGACGGTCGGCTCTCGGATTCGCTGCGCACCATGGTGACCAGTCTAGCGGATAGAACGTTCGGTCTTGACAAGTTCAACGGGTACTGTCATCGTGACCGCGACAGAACGTTCGTTCTACCTAAGGACCATCGTGACCACCCTTGCTGCACCCGGCATCTTCTCGACGACGGCGTCCGCCCTGCGGCGGCTGTACTTCGTCCGCTTCGCCTTCGCCATCGTCTGGGCCCTCGTGATGCTCACCACCGCCTCGGAGCTCGGTCCGCTCGCCGTCACACTGCTCGTGCTGTACCCGCTGTTCGACGTGGCGGCCGCGGTCATCGACGCTCGCTCGTCGCGTGGCACCGGGTCGCCTGTCCTCTTGTACGTGAACATCGCGGTCAGCCTGCTCACCGCCATCGGCGTGGCCATCGCCAGCACGTCCGGTATCCCGTCGGTCCTGCGCGTGTGGGGCGCTTGGGCGATCGTGGCGGGGCTGGTCCAGCTCATCGTGGGTGTCACCCGTCGCGAGATGGGCGGACAGTGGCCGATGATCATCAGCGGCGCCATCTCCGTACTTGCCGGCGGTTCGTTCGTCGTGATGGCCGGCGCGGACGACCCCACGCTGACCAACGCGGCCGGCTACGCCATCCCCGGCGGCATCTTCTTCCTCATCTCGGCCTTCCGCCTCGGCCGCGCCGCAAAGGGCAACTGACATGGACAGCAACCTACGACGCCTTCGTCATCGCAGCGCCCGGTCGAACCTGACGTCCGCTGGCACGGCGGCCCGACGATAAATCCGGCAATCTCGTAAAAACCGGCGCATTAGGTGCGTAACGTGCCGGACATGCTCTTTCGCACCTGGCGTAACTTGTTGCTCACAGCGCTCGGGATGGGCGTGCTCGCCGGCGCCGGTCAGCTCGGCATTGCGTTCAGCTTCGGCATCATCCAGCTCACCGGCGCCTCCACCGACGCCGCCGTCAACCAGTGGCCTGCCCAGCTCGTCTGGGTGGGCTGGTTCGCGGCACACGCCGCCGTAGCCGGCACCGTCGTCACCGCACGCCTGGCCCGCCGGTACGGGGTGCTGGGGAGCACGGGCAGTTTGGTGGCCGTCGGCGCCGCCGCCGCGCTGGGCGCCACTGTCGTGGCGCCGCTCTGCGTCCGCCCGGCCCAGGCCGCCGAGCGCTTCTCTGTGGACCCGATCTGGGCCGTCGGCATCTGCGCGACCCTCGGCGCGCTGGTCGGCGCGGGTGCCGCGATCGCCGCGCTGGTGAAGCCCCCGCTCGGCTGGAACATGGCGGCGGTGGGTGGCGTGGTCTGGCTGCTGGCGCTCGTCTCGGTCGTCCCGTCGCTCGCAACCGCCGGGCCATTGCCCGCCGTACGGCTCGGTGTGCTGGAGCCGGCCGGGTTCGACGCCGACGCGGCACACCGGCAGGCGATCCTGATTCTGCCGGCGGTGGCCCTGCTCATCGGCGCGGCGACCGGCGGGCTGGCCCGCTGGCGCGGGCATCCGCCGCTGGTCAACGGCGCGACCGGCATGGCCGGCACGGTGCTGGTCGCGTTCACCTACCTGGCCGCCGGTCCCGGCGACGCCGTCGACCGGTACCAGATCACGCCGTACTACGCCGCGCTGCTCGCCGTCGCCGCCGGTGTGCTCGGCTCGGCCGCCGCCGCGTTGTTCCGCTTGCCGCTCCTGCGGCGCGCCGCCGAAGCGCGGGTCGTCGAGCCGACCGACATCGTCCGTCCGCTGTCCGCCGGCCCCGCCGTGCCGCAGGCCATGACGCCGGCCGCTGGTGGTACGACCGACGAGCCGCAGCTCGTCGACCTGGCCGGCACGGGGCTGGTCGCCGGCGCGACCGCGGCGATCCTCCCGACCGCAGCCGAACCGCTGGGCTTCGGTGCGCCGGCTGGCGACCGGGACGCCAGCGTCGTACCGGCCCAGCCCGCGACGCGGACCGCCGCGCTGGCCGAGACCGTCGCATCGGCCGCACCCGCCGACCTCGCCGCACCCGCCGACAGCGACGCAGCGGCCGACCTCGACGACAGCCCGGAGACATCGGAACCGGCCTGCGCGACGGCGGCCCACCTTCCCGCGGGACCCGGCGGGGACGGCTCCGGGACGGCGGAGGCGGAGGCCGACAACACCGAATTCGACGCGACACCGCACGACGGGGCACTCGTCGCCCCAGGGACCCGCCGGATGTACCAGCCGCCGAAAACTGACCGGACGCCGGTTCAGGCTTCCTGGCTGGTCGTTCCGGCGCGGCGGGTGCCGCCCTCGACCGAGCCCGCTCCGGGCGCCGAGGCGACCCACTCGGCCGGCACGCAGGAGAGGCTCGAACCGGCGCTCCCACCTCGGCACCGGCCGCCCCTGCCCAACCTGAACCAGGCCGCGAACTGGGACGCTCTCGCGACCGCCCAACGCGCGGCGCGCCCGCTCACGACCGACGCCGCGCCGGCCGCCCCGGCATCCGTGGTCGAGGCGGGACGGGCCAGCCGGCAGGCCAGCGGCCGGCTGGGCCTGTTCCGGCGCAACAGGTCGCGGGCCGACGGTGACGGCGCGGGCACCCCCGCGGACGGCGAGCCGCTGCCGAGGCAGGACGCGGAGTTCGTCGACTGGGTGACCCGGCTGGGCAAGCCGGTGGCGGACAGCGAGCCGGATCAGGAGAGCTCTCGCCGGTCACTCCACTCCACCGGCCGCCAACACGGCGACTGACCTCCACTGTCAGGCCCGCGCTGACCCCCAACCACCGCAAGCCATGCGACGGCGGGCAACTACCGCGCTGGAGGCACGACACCAAGGGACTGCCCCGGATCTGGTCGACGGTCGGCTGAGACCCGCTCTGAGCGGGGGTCGGCCCCTCGATTACGGTGACCGTGAATGGGGGGTGGGCCATGGCGCCGGAGGTGTCGCCGCGAAGGGCCAGGGCTGTGCTCGTCGCGCTGTCCCTCGCCGCGTTCGCGTTCATCACGACCGAGCTGCTGCCCGTCGGCCTGCTGACCCACATCGCACCCGATCTCGACCGGTCCCGCTCGCAGGTGGGCCTGCTGGTCAGCGGGTACGCCGTCGTGGTCGTGCTGGCGTCCGTGCCGCTGGCCCGGCTGACCCAGCGGATACCCCGGCGTCAACTGCTCGGCGTCACGATGCTCCTGTTCACCGCCGCGAACGCCACCGCCGCGTTCGCGCCGACGTACGCCGTGCTGGCCGGCTCCCGCGTCGTGACCGCCCTCGCCCAGGCGTTGTTCTGGTCCATCGCCACGGCGACCGTGACCGGGCCCTTCCCGGTCGCGGTGCGCGGCCGGGTGGTGGCGCTGTTCTCGACCGGGGCGACGCTCGCCCCGGTGCTCGGCGTACCCCTCGGCACCTGGCTCGGGCAGCAGGCTGGTTGGCGCGTGGCGTTCGCGGTGCTGGCCGGGGTCGGTCTGGCGATCGCCGCCGCGGTGCTCGTCCTCCTTCCCTCCTATCCCCCGGCCGCTGGTGGCGCCGCCCGGGGCACCGCACCGAACGGGCGCCGTTTCGGCCTGCTGCTGATCGCGACCGCCCTCGGCATCGGCGGCTTCATGACCCTGCAGACCTACGTCACACCGTTCCTGCTCGACGTCAGCGGCTTCGCCGACGCGGTGCTGGCGCCGCTGCTGTTCGTCTCCGGCTTGGCCGGCGTCGTTGGCACCCTGGCCGCAGTCCGGACCCTGGACACCCGGCCGATCGCTTCCCTGCTGGCGCCGCTGAGCATCGGCACAGCCTCGCTGTTCGGCCTGTACGCGCTCGGCGCGCTCCGGCCCGGCGCGGTCGCACTCCTCGCCGGGGTCGGCCTCGCCTACGCGGCGTTCGGCTCCGCCGTGCAGAACCGGATGCTGCACCTGGCTCCGGGCAGCACCGACATCGCGTCGGCCGGCGTCAGCACCGCCTTCAACGCCGGCATCGCCGGCGGATCGCTGCTCGGCGGTGCCCTCCTGCCCACCTCGGGGGCACGCCCGCTGGCACTCGTCGGCGGGCTGCTGACGCTGCTCGCCCTCACGCTGCTCGCCCTGGACGCGCGGCGGGGCCGCGCCGCCGGGCCAGCGCCGACCGCCGCCCGTCCCCCCACCCGCCCGCTGACCCGACAAGGCTGATCACCCGACTCCGGGACGCCAGCACCCACCACCTCGACAGCGACTGGGACGCCCGACCGAGGCAGTGGCGCCTGGGCGGTGCCGTCGTGGTCAAGCTCCGGGTACGGCGGCACAATCCGACGACCCACGCCGGGTGACGTGCGTGCTCAGGACGAGCGGAGCTGTTCGCGGAGCCAGGCCCGTTCAGGGTTCACGACAGCCTGACCGCCGAGCACGACGGTGGGCACGGTCTCGTTGCCGCCGGCCACCGCCCGGACGGCGGCAGCACCCGCCGGGTCGTGCCAGATGTCCACCCAGTGCGCCCGCCGGGCGAGCCGGCCAAGGGAGAACCGGAGCTGGAGGCAGTAGCGACAGCCGGGGCGCCAGTACACGATTGGCCGGCCGTCCGCCGCGCTGGCCCGCTGCGCTCCGGCGGCGTCCACCGAGCGGGGGAAGGCCCACGGCGACAGCAGCAGCGCCAGCGCCAAGAAGATCAGCAGTTCGGCGGCGCCGACGGCGGGCAGACCGTCGGCCAGTTGCGCCACCGCCACCAGCACACCGCACGCCGCCATCAGGATCGTCAGAGTCCATCGCCGCAGCACGCCGGGGACCCTACCGCCAGATACGCGGATGGCCGTCTTCCCTCGCCACCCACGACCCACGACGTGTCCCGCATCATCGACCGGACCTGGCAGTAGCGCAGTCAGCCCCGAGGCGCGCCAGGGCGCGCGACAGGGTGGCTGACCACGAATCGAGCCGAACTCGACAATTCGTCCCTTAGGTTACTGCGCAGGAGGCTGTCGAGACCGGGAGGCGACGTGGAGAGCTATCCGGCGATCGAGGATCACGGGCTCATCGGCGACCTGCAGACCGCCGCGCTGGTGACGTGCGACGGAACGATCGACTGGTTCTGCGCGCCGCGCTTCGACTCGCCGAGCATCTTCGCCGCAGTGCTGGACCGCGAGCGGGGCGGCTACTTTCGCATCGCCCCGCACGACGTCCGGTACGTCACCAAGCAGCTCTACCTGCCCGGCACTCCGATCCTGATCACCCGGTTCATCAGCGCGGACGGCGTCGCCGAGGTGATGGACTTCATGCCGGTCACCGGCGAACGGGCCACTGATGTCCACCGCCTGGTCCGCATCGTCAACATGGTCCGGGGCAGCATGCGGTTCCGGGTGGAGTGCCGGCCCCGGTTCGACTACGCCCGGGAGAAGCACGAACTGGAGCGCCACCGCAACGGGTACGTCTTCCGCAGCCGGTCAGCGGCGCTCACCTTCCACCCGGTCGACCCGGTGCGGCAACTGATGTCGCAGGGAGGCGACGTCCGCCTGGAGGACGGCGACCTGGTCGCGTACGGCACCCTGAACGAGGGTGACACCGGCGGGGTGGTCCTGGAGACGGTTGGCACGGAGCCACGGATCATCCCGGCGGCAGAGGTGCAGGGGATGTTCGAGTGGACCCGCGACTACTGGCGGCGCTGGCTCGAGCGCTCCCGCTACACCGGGCGGTGGCGGGAGATGGTCGAGCGGTCGGCCATCACGCTGAAGCTCATGACGTACGCGCCGACCGGCGCGATGATCGCCGCGCCCACCGCCGCGCTACCCGAGCTGGTCGGCGGCACCCGCAACTGGGACTACCGCTACACCTGGGTACGCGACACGTCGTTCTCGGTGCACGCGCTGCTCGGCCTCGGCTTCACCGAGGAGGTCAGCCGATACATGGACTGGCTGGACGAGCGGATCCGCGAGGCCGGTGACCACCAGGACCCACTGAAGATCATGTATCGGGTGGACGGCTCCTCCGACCTGCACGAGGAGATTCTCGACCACCTGGAGGGCTACCGCGGCTCCCGCCCGGTGCGGATCGGCAACGGCGCCGCCGACCAGCTCCAACTCGACATCCACGGCGAGGCCCTCTACGCCATGCATCTCGCCGACGAACAGGGCATCCGCGTCTCGCACCAGGTGTGGAAGAGCACCGTGCGACTCGTCGACTGGCTCTGCCACCACTGGGACCAGGCCGACGCCGGCATCTGGGAGAGCCGCCACCACCCCCGCAACTACACCTTCGGCCGGGTGATGTCCTGGGTCGCGCTGGACCGGGCCATCCGCCTGGCCACCCGCACCGGCCGCCCCGGCGACATCACCTGCTGGACCGAGCAACGCAACCAGATCTACAACCAGGTCATGGCCCGCGGATACCACCATGGACGCGGCAGCTTCGTGCAGGCGTACGACGAGAACGTGCTGGACGCGGCGCTGCTCGCCATGCCGGCGGTCGGCTTCGTGACCCCGAGCGACCCCCTCTGGCGGTCCACCTTGAACGCGATCGAGCGCGAACTGGTCTCCGACAGCCTGGTGCACCGGTACGACCCGGTCCACTCCCCCGACGGCCTTCCCGGGCACGAGGGCACCTTCAACATGTGCACGTTCTGGTACGTCGAGGCGCTGGCCCGCACCGGTCGCCTGGACGACGCCCGACTCACCTTCGAGAAGATGTTCACCTTCAGCAACCACCTCGGCCTCTACGCCGAGGAGATCGCCGCGACCGGTGAGCAGATCGGCAACTACCCACAGGCGTTCAGCCACCTCTCCCTGATCAACTCGGCACTGGCGCTGAACGACCTGCTCGACGTCGAGGCCGACGCCCGGCGCCGCCAGTAGAGCGGCCAGGCGCACCGCCCACGGACGTCGGCATGAGCTGACGGCCTTTGTCGAGGAATGCATCGGACCGTGAGGCGGCAGGCTCGTCGATGTGCTGCGCCGGCGAAACCGGACCACCCGAGGCGTACTCTCGGACGGCGCCCGCCGTAGCCCAGAACGGGGATGCCCACCTGCTCGGCGGTGACGAGTTCGTGGCGGCCGGCGGAGGTGGTCGCCGCCGCAGCATGGTCATCGGCTCAACAGGCAGACACAGGGATTGCACATGTCCCATCATCATGATCAGTGGGAACAAACGGCCCAGCAGCGCGCTCTCGTCCAGGGAAGGTGACCCGTGTCTTCACTCGCACTCGTCACCGGTGCGTCCTCAGGAATCGGCAAAGCGTTCGCTGAGCGTCTGGCCGCCGACGGCTACGACCTGGTCGTCGTCGGGAGGCGGCGGGATCGGCTGGAAGCACTCGCGGCTGCACTGCCTGACGTCGAGGTGCGCATCGTTGCCAGCGACTTGTCCACCGATGACGGTATCGACGAGGTGGCTGGGCTGTGCGCAAGCGAGCCGCTGACGATGCTTGTCAACAACGCCGGCGTCGCGCACTACATGCCGATGACGGAGCTGCCCGCCGAGAAGGCGCGGGAGCTGGTCCACGTCAAGGTCGTCGCGCCGACCATGCTGACCCGCGCGGCGCTGCCCGGCATGGTCACACGCGGCGTAGGAACGATTGTGAACGTCGCCGGCATGATCGCCTTTTCGGGACCCGCACCGGCGTCCCAGATGCCACGTCGTGCCGTCTATGCCGGAACGCTGGCCCACACGGTCGCCATGTCGCAGACCCTGCACGCCGAGCTGGAGGGTACCGGTGTGAATGTGCATGTCGTCTGTCCCGGCGTCGTGGCCACCGAATTCCACGAGGTCCAGGGGATGGACCTTTCTGCTGTGCCCCGGATGTCCGCGGAGGACGTCGTTGCCGCTGCTCTGGCTGGCATCGAACTCGGCGAAGTCGTCAGTGCCCCCAGCGTCGAGGATTACAGCCTCCTCGAGACCGTGTTCAGTGCGGACCTCGCCGCGTTTGCGGCCCAGAGCCCGCAACTCGCGTCTCGTTACCGGGCAATCTGAGCCAGCGGACCGAACGATCGGCCAGTTGCCTGAGCCCGCCAGCCCGGCGCGGTATCCGACGGGGCACCACGGGCCGCTGACAGTCGGTCGCTACAGCGGCGACGAGGGCTGCTCGGCGGGGCGGCCGCGGGTTCGGAGCGTATCGGTCAGGGCGATGAGGACGAGCACCACTGCGGCCGTGACCAGTACCGCCAGTTGCGGCAGCACGGACGCGATCGGGATCATCGCTGTCAGCACCAGCGTCCCGACCAGATGGGGGACGGGCAGCCGCGCGAAAACCTCGTACTCCGCCCAGCTGCGTGCGAGGAGGAACAGCGCCGGTCCGCCGAGCATGATGACCACCAAGGGCAGTTCGCTCCGGTCGGTGGGGTGCGCGATGACCAGCTCGAATCCGACCGCGGTGGTCATCACCGCGGCCACCGTCACCAGATGTGTGTAGGTCGCCGACTCACCGAGTCGGGCCGGGGACCGCGCGTCACGGATCGCCTCGGGCAACATGCGGCCCGCGCGGTGAAAGTAGATCCGCCAGAGCAGCACGGTAACCGCGAATGCGGTCGTGAAGGAGGCGACCTCGCCGGGGGTGAGCTGCCTGGTGCTGGCGGTCAAGCCGATGACCAGGACCGCTTCGCCGAGGGCGATCAGGAACACCTGCTGGTAGCGCTCCACCAGATGCTCTCCGCTGATCACCCACTGGTTCACCCGGGAGGCTCCGAGCCAGGGTATCGGCCAGCCGGCGGCAAACCCCACGTATTCGATACCCAACGCGCCTGCCCAGAGGACGAGACGGACTGGTTGGCTCACCACAGCACCGACAAGCCACGGCAGTGCGGCGACCGCCGACCAGATCGTGATCCGGGTGGTCACCTTGCGTCGCGGATGGTCGCGTAACGCCAGGGTGAGCGCGAGTGGGCGGCCAAGCTGGATCGTCACATAGGCGCCGGCGAAGACGACGGCTCGATGCCCGGACGCGTCGGGCATCGTTATGGCCAGCACCAGGGTGCCGAACATGACGACGATCACCAACACCTGGACCAACGTCTGCTCGGGGTCGTACAGGCTGGTCACCCAGGCCGCCAACATCCAGATCAGCCAGAGCACCAGGAAGAAGAACAACGTCTCGGCCGCACCCCGCAGCACGTCGCGCTCGGGTTCGGCCGCGGTCACCTCCGTGATCAGCCCTTGCGCGACCTGAGTGAGAGCGAAGACGAAGACCAGATCGAAGAAGAGCTCAAGGAACGCCGCCCGGTGTGACCCACGGGGATTTCGCAGCAGTCGCCCCGCCCACACGTCCGACATCCCCGCCAGCCTCCCGATAGTCAACGACCCCAGGGACGCCGCGTTGCGCAGTCGCCGCCCTGCCGACGGCTGACAGCCCGATACGCTGTGTTCGCACCGGCCCGTCCGCGCGGCGATCCACGCCGGGTGCAGGTCAGATCGCGGAGCCGTTGCCCGGCCTCGGACTCTGCGGCGACGATGCCGACTCCCACCGCGAGGGCAACGGCGGCACTCTGGTGATGCCCGTGAACAATTGGTCGGGACGGACGGACCTCGGGAGACTTCTAACTGCGCTCGTCCGGCGGCTGCTCTTTCGTCAGGTGGAGCAGCCACCCCTCGCCGGTGCGGATGAGCGCGTACCGCCTGCGGCCGGTACGGCCCTGCAACGTGAACAGCATCCGGCGGTCGGTACGGTCGTGCTCCTCCCACGTGCCAATGTCGGCGATCGACTTGTCGGCGTCCTCATAGGTGAGGTGGTCGAGGTGGTGATCCGGCACGGCGATCGCGAGCCGGTTGTCGCTGGGACTGTCCGGCAGGCCACGAGGAACCGCCCAGGAGCGCAGCACACCATTCTCCTCCAGCCGCAGGTCAAAGTGCGGTCGTGGTTTGCGGTGGTGGTGCAAGACGAAGGCCCGTGCCACTCTTCCCATTGTCGGCGCCCTCCGACCGTCCCGCCCGTCAACACCTAAGCTGGCTGGCCATGTTCGTCACCCTCCACCGGGTCCGCCGCCAGATCCACTGAACCAGAGGCGTAGATCCGCGCCGCTGGATCGGGCAAGGGGGCGTGAGGACCGATTGACCGACATGGGTACGCGGCCGAAGTGGCTTCTCAGGCGACGGCGGTGGCCATCCGGCGTACCGCCTCGGTGATCAACTCCGGTGCGGTAGCCAAATTCAGCCGGACGTGGCCGCCGCCGCCGGTGCCGAACGCCAAACCGGAGTTGAGCGCCACCTGGCCACGGTCGAGGAACACGGTGGCGGGGTCGTCGCCGAGGCCCAGGGCGCGGCAGTCGAGCCAGGCGAGATAGGTGGCCTGACCGGGACGGTAACGGATAGCCGGCAGGTGCTCGGCGAGCAGCGCGGCGAGGAGCCGACGGTTGTCGTCCAGGCCGGTCAACAAGGCGTCGAGCCACTCGCCGCCGTCGCGGAAGGCTGCGGTGTGGGCGATCACGCCGAGGTGGCTGGTGCTGACGCTGACGTCGACGGGAACGCGGGCGAGGTCCCCGGCCGCGGCCGGGCCGGCGATGAGGAGCGCACCGCGCAGGCCCGCCAGGTTCCACCCCTTGGAGGCGGACATCAGCGACAGGCCGTTCTCCGCGCCGGGCACCGAGAGGTACGGCACGAACCGCCCTCCCCCAACCACCACCGGAGCGTGGATCTCGTCGGCGACCACCCGCACCCCGTGCCGCTCGGCCAGACTGGCGACGGCGGCCAACTCGTCCGCGGTGTGCAGGACCCCTGTCGGGTTGTGCGGGTTGCACAGCAGGTACGCCGCTGGCCGCCCACCGGCCCGCGCCTGCCGGAACGCGTCCTCCAGTGCGCCGAGGTCGATCCGCAGGTCCTCGCCGAGCGGCGCCTCCACGATCCGGCGGCCGGCGTGCGCCACGAACTCGTAGAACGGCGGGTAGACCGGGCAGTTGACGACCACCGCGTCCCCCGGCTCGGTCACCACCCGCAGCGCCTCGATGACGCCGTGCATCACGTCGGGCACCAGCGCGGTGCGCTCCACGGCCAGCCCGTCCCAACCCCACCGCCGCCGGGCGAACTCCGCCAGGGCCTGCGGGTACGCCGTGCCGGCGGTGTAGCCGGTGTCGCCGCGCGCGACGGCGTCGGTGATCGCCCGCGCGACCGGCTCGGCCAGCGGCACGTCCATCTCCGCCACCCAGAGCGGCAGCACGTCGTCGGGGTACTCCCGCCACTTGAGGCTCGTCCGCTGGCGGAGCTGGTCGATCGTGAGCTGGCGAAGGGGATTCACCGCGTTTCGGGCACCACCAAGCAGGCCACTCATGGCTGAAGCCTATTCCGCTCCGGCCCGCGCCGACCGTTGGAGGCCGTGACGCTGTTGCGGCAGACCGGTCCGCAGGACCTCGACCTCGCCCGTCGCCCAGGCTGACGGACGGCAAAACGTGTGGCAGGGTGGCGAGGCGTGGAAACCTCGACGTTCGGGGAGGGTGACCATGGGCGCCTGGGGCCCTGGCCTGTTCTCTGACGACACGGCATGCGATGTGCGTGACGAGTACCGCGAAATGCTCGAAGACGGCTTGGACGACCACGAGGCCACCCGACGCATCCTCGACTCATACGCTGAGGTGCTCGGCGACCCGGACGAGGCGACATCAATCTGGCTGCCATTAGCCGTCACCCAGTCCAAGCTCGGCCGCCTCGACGCCACGATTCGCGACCGCGCCATCGCCGTCATCGACAGCTCAGCCGACCTGGCGAGATGGTCGGACAACCCTCGCCTTGCCGCCAAGCGCCGGGACGTCCTCGAGAAGGTCCGCGCGCAGCTGGCCGGCCCGCAGCCGCAGCGCAAGAAGGTGCGCCGGCCCCGCCGACACGTCACCGACCTGCAACCGGGCGACGTGCTCAGCTACCGCGCCGCCAACGGCAGCCTGGTTCTTCTGCGAGTAGCCCGTGTCGACGACGACCGGCACTCCGTCGCACCCGTCCTCGTCGCCCTCGACTTCACCGGCAGTCGCATGCCGCCCCAACCCGACCTCGACGGCCTCGCTGACCAGCCCGAAACGCCATTCCGGCTCGACGGACGGCAACTGCCGTCCTGGGCGTTCGCCAGCTGGCGCGTTGCCGTCAACAACCGGGTCAACTACGACGACGCCGGGCTGGAACGGGCTGGAAGCACCATCGCCCGTCCAGGCGACCCAACATTCGACACCAGGACCTACACGACCTGGCAGCTCCTGCAACGCGGGCTGGAGCGCAACCTCGCCGACATGCCCACGACGCCAGAGCCGTAACGCCTACCAGCCTCGGGGCGGTCAGTAACGGCCGAGGTTCTGGCTGGGCGCCATCACGATGCGTGGAGAGGCGTCCGGATCGAGCCACTCCAGTACCCGGAGCAGGTTGGACTGCGCCAACGACACACAGCCAGCGGTACCGCCGCTCCCCATGACGTGCAGGAAGATGCCGCTGCCGCGGGCCGGGGTGGCTGCCCTCACCGGAATGTTGTAGTTGATGACCGCGAAGTAGTTGTACTGCGGCACGGTCTGCCACAACGCCTCGCTGTAACCGCCCGGGTTCGTGCCATGCACAAAGCTGTTGTACGTGGACGAGCTGGGATTCTCATCCCAGTAGTCGTTCGTCTCAAGCTGGTGGTAGCTGTACTTGACGCCGGGGTTGGCGTGCACGCCGTACATGGTGGAGCCGAAGCCGTAGACGCCTGTGGGCGTCGTCGGGACGCCCTCCACGTGGCTGTCGCTGAATCCCTTGGTGCCGATCCGCGCGCTCATCACCCCGAGCTTCGGCCGCCACTCGCCGTTCACCTTCTCGAACGTCTCGAGGGACGCGACGCTCGTGCCGTAGCCGCTGCTGTGGACGACGATGAGCTGGCGGGTGCTGGCCGGAATGGTGTGTAGCCGGGAGGCGATGTTGCTCTCTGCGGCCGGCGTCGCGGCCTTGCTCGTCGGGACGTGCGACGGCGACCGGCTGAGAGACGGTTTCGTGGACCGACTCGCCGAAGGCGACGGGGACCGGCTAGCCGACGGCGATGAGGAGGGACTTGCGGAGTCAGTCGGTTCGGGGCGGCGGTCACCGAGATATCGGCCGGAGTCGACCCGGCGTCCACCGTGTCGGTCCGGTCCGGACTTGCGCAGGACGTGAGTCCGAGCCCGCCGAGCAGCGCCACCGCGATGGCACCGGACCCTACCCGCCTGAACGGCGTTGGCATTCCTACTCCTCCAATGGTTCTTGATGTCCGCCAGCCCCCGCTCGTGCGGCCGGAAGGCGACCGCGACTGAGGGGTGGCTCTTGCCGCGAAGTTGTCTGGGGGCCGGCCGCTGGATCGCACGGACCATCGCCAGCCCGAGGTGCCCCGGGCGGGTGGCTACCCGCTCAGCTCTGGGGAACCAGGCCGGCGTCGACCACGTACTCCCCGCCGTGCACGGCCTCGAACTCGCCGCTGGCGACGAGCAGGGTGGGCTCGAACTGGTACGACGTCACCATGTCCGAGTCGGTGGCGTCGTCACCGACGTCGGCGACGGTCCGGCCGTACGCGCCGGACGCTTCCAGCCAGACCGAGTACAGAAGCTCAGTGCGGGCGGTAATCGACCACGTTCCGTCCGGGTTGACGGCGGCAGAGCCGCCGCCGACGGCCCGCCCCTGCCGAACGCCCAGACGCACGTTCAACACGCCGTCCGGGCCTCCGGCTATCGCCGGCTCACCCTCCTCGCGCTGCCCGTCCCGGTCCAGGTCGTACCAGACCGTGCCGCGGATAACGCAGGTGCCGGAGATCGCAACCGTGACGGAGCCGGTGTTGTTGTCGGTGTTCGCCTCCCGCCTCTGCGGGACGATGGTCGTGGTGATCGGCACAGCGCTGCCCGGCGTCGCGCCGGCCACGACGAACGGCACGTGCAGCCGGATGGCCCGACCGCCAGCCGCCAGTTCCGGGTACGCGCACGTGTAGCTCGTCGTGCTCGCCACCGCGCAGGCCCAGCCGCTGTCAGTGCCGGAAGGGCTCGTCGTCCGTAGCCCCGAGGGCACCGAGACAGTGACGCTGACCGGGTCCGACCCGCCAGCGCCGTAGTTCCGGACGTCGATCTCTGCGTTGAAGGTCTCGCCCTCCGCAGGGTTCAGCACGTCGGTCATCATGAGGTCGACGGCCAGATCGGGCTGCAGTTTCCCGGCCGCCACCGCGTCGGCCGGAGCGAGCACCGCCGCGCCCCCGACAAGGGCGAGGGCGGTGAGCGAGCTGGAGAAGGTACGTCGAATCGAGCGGGACAGGGAACGAGGTCGCATAGGTTCCTCAGGTCGCAGGTGACGACCCTCGCGAAGGGCAAGGGACGCCCTGGAGATCAACTGGCTCCACTCATCCGGCGTCGTCGGTCTGGCCGGCGTTACATATGAGGGACAGCGCTCGCCGGATGGAGAGCATCGTCGGCGACGGGGGGACGACTCGGGCGAGCTCCGGCCGCCATCGTTGATGTCAACGAGTGATGTCAGCCGCTGCTGTCGGCTCCCCTGCCGGCATGACCGTGCACTCCGACAGGGGCAGTCGATTCCGGTCCCGCAAAGTACGTCAAAGCGTTGGGGCGTAACGGCCTGGTCGGCTCGATGGGCCGCGGCGGCACCTGCGGTGACAACGCCGCGATGGAGTCGTTCTCCGCCCTGCCGCAACGCGACGTCCTGGAGCGGCAACGCTGGACCACCCGGATCGAACGGACCTACCACCGCCGACGACGCCAACGACGCCTCGGCCGACTCACACCGATCGCATTGAGACGGTCAAAAGGCCCGCACACGCGGCCTGAACCACCCAACCCCGCGAGTCAACCAAACTCGGTGCGTCCACCACCTCTTTCGTCTTGAATTCCACCATTCGCGAGGTCATCGGGGTGAGAAGATCGCCCCGGTTCACCGTTCCACCCTTCCGGGTGACGGCCCCTGACTGATCATCCGTGAGCGATTGGCTGATCGGAGTCGTCTCGCTGCCTCCTTGATACGACTTTCATTGACTTTCATGTAACCCACCCCCCAACTGGCCGCCATTCCAGACCGCTACTTCGGCCCCAACGGCCCTTCGCCACTAGCCCGCGCCGAGAATAGGTGGCAGTCTCTAGGTCACAAGATCTCCTGTTCCATCCTTTGCGTGATTTCACGCATCCACCACTCATCGGAGGCATTCATGTCGTGTGCGTGTGTCAAGGCCGGCCGGTCGAAGTGCGCGTGGTGCAAGGAGGCCGAGAAGATGGGCCGCCCCGCCTCGGGGCACAACTGCCAGTGGGGCCGTTGCTCCTGAGTTGACACGTTGATCACCGCCTGGCCCGTTCAAGCGATCTGGCGGACAGGCGGTGGACACTCTCCCGGAAGGTTGTTGGTGATGAACGTACTGGGGAACCCCGCGTTTTCGCAGTTGTTGGACTCGGCGCCGACCCTCGGCCGGGAACGGCGGCAAAACCTCGACTGGGACGTGTACGGCGAGGCATTGAACGACGCCGGCTTCTCGTTGACCGACGTGCGCACGTTGAGCTGGGCGAGGTTCAGCGAGGTCGGCGTAGGCGCCTTGACCGAAGGGACCTCGCTGATCGCCGTCTTCAACAACGGCATCTTCGAGAGTCTCGGCAAAAGGCGACTAATGAGCCGCAGCCCGAAGTACCGCGCCATCGACTTTGAACAAGTGGCGGGATACGGCGACGTGGACCACGTTGTCGAGCACCACAGGATCTTCAAGTACTGCATCGAGTTTCAGGGTGCCGGCAGCATCCTGCTGGGTCGCCTCGAGTGGCACGTCCAAGGCAAGCGGTTTGGGGACAACCGACAGGAGATCATGGCCACGGCCCGTGAGAGGGACCGCGTCCTGTCGGTCATCAACGAGATTTCGGGAAACTAGCACCCACGCCGTTCAGTGGCTCAAGCGACAGTGCTGAGAGATCCGACCTACCAGGTGGGGCGTGGGCCGCGATGCAGTCAATGTCATGGAGGCTATTGTCATTAGCGCTGATTCGACGGCACCGGGCATACGGAGACATGGTGTCACTATTGGCTCTGCTAGACAGGCGCTCACACACGGAGCAAAGATTGGAGAATCGGGGAGGGGAAAAAGTCTTCGTCACCACAGCCGCCCGCGCATCCGATTGCACGATAGAAAGATAGGCCCTCCGATGTTCCAGCTTGATATCGATCGCAGCGCCCGGGGCGCACCGGTGGAAACACTGCATAAAATCGTCGGCGGCTGGGGACTCGTGATCACCGTGCAGAGCTCCGGCGATCTTGAGGCCATCATAGGCGCCATCGTCGGGGCGGCACCGCGCCTTTCCGAAGATCACGAAGTGCGAGCTGACGGCTTGATCGTGAGCCGCGTAGGCTATTACCGCATCTTTTGGGGTGCCGTGAGATATCCCGCCGGAAGCCTGGCCATCCTGGCTCCGCTGCCGTTACACGAGAACCAAGACCCACGGGATTGGATCCGGCACTTCAGGATCGAAGTGCTCGATCCAATCCAAGCCCTGTCACACCAAGGCTATGCAGTAGGCGGGGGCGGAGACGGAATGGTGACTGAACGCGAGTTTTGTCAAGCGTTCAAGACCGCCTACGTGTGAGTACGTGCTCGACAGGGCTACAGCGTCGCGCACGGGCCGTTCATGGCATCGCATCCCCTCGTGAACCGCGGTCAGAATGTGGCGATCGGGTTGACCGGGCTGCCGGACGTACCGGCGAAGCGAACCGGCGCGACTGCGAGGTGGAAGTCCCACTGGCCGAGTTCGGCAGCCGTCGTCGCGCACGCCTCCAGGTCGCAGTTGTCGAGCAGCCACAGACCCATCGCGACGAGGCTCACGGCGTGCACCGGCATCAACACGTCTTCGTACCCCGACGGCTGAACGTCCTGGGGGGTGTCGGCGCCGATCAGCGCGACCTCGCGTTCCCGCAGCCACGGCAGGCAGGAGGCATGCCAGCCGGCCTGCGTGAAACCGCTGGCCGCACCGGCCTCGTGCCGCGCGCGGCCATAGCCGGTCCGCAGGAGTACCGCATCGCCGGCGCGCACCCGCACACCCTGCCGACGCTCGGCCTCCTCGAGATCGTCGGGAAACACACCCTGCCCCGGTTCCAACCACGGCACATCGCGGACCCGCGCGATGTCCAGCAGGACACCACGCGTGATGATCCCATTCGCCGCCGCCGTGACGGCCGCCCACGCCGATCCCGTTGCGGCGTCGACCAGCGAGTGCGACCGCCCGTTGTACATCCTGCCGTCCCAGAAGATGTGGCACGGCGAGTCGACGTGGGTGATCGTGTTGCCGTGGAACATGATGCCGAGCCGCTCGTTTGAAAAGCCCCAGCGCCGGTCGGCGTGGAAGGCGGCCACGGGCATGTTCTCGGCACCGGGCATGTCGGCGGCGCACGGGCACGTCGTCGTCGACCGCTCCATGTCGTCCGGTACGGCAACCTCCCAGGCGCAGGACACGCTCCTGCCGTGGCGCACGGCCCGCGCCGCCGCCAGCCGGACGTCGTCGGTGATGTGGTTCAGGGTCCCGAGCTCGTCGTCGTCGCCCCACCGTCCCCAGTTCGACAGCGTGTTGAAGTAGCCGAGCACGTCGTCCTGTGTGGGCATTGGTCGCCCTGTCGTCATCCCAGCATCGACTCCTCCGTCACGCGATTCGAGGCACCGCAGGTAGGCTATCCCGCCGCTGTATCGAAGACCGCAATGACTGGTCGGGGCCACCCCGCCGTTGCCGCATCTCATCAACGGGGTTGTCACCCAGGCGACGGTCAGACGTTGAAGCGGATCCAAGAGTCGCTGTCCGGCCACCAGCCAACCTCATTCGACGCCTGCTCACAGGCCGTCGTGGGTTGCCAGAGTTGGCTGGTTGTCGACGTGTGACGGCGTCTTGTGCCCCATCTGCACCCCGAGCGCCTGCCGGGCGGCCTCGCCCATCGGGTCGTCGCGGGTGGGCAGCCGCTGGATGGTCGGCAGCACCTCCTCCTGGAAGACACCGTGCAGCCGGCGCAGTTCCCGCGCCGGATGCTCGGCATCGTCGACCCGCACGTCCCAGAGCGGGTACGGCTGATCCCCGACCACCGTCACATGCGCCGACCGTGCGCCGTCCCGGTCACCGCCGGTCTCCTCGCCGGCCTCGATGGCCAGCACGAGTCGCTCCGCCAGGTCGAATTCCCGACCGTCCTCGAACACCCGGACGATCTCCGCGAGGGTTTCCGGGCCCACCAGGCGGTTGCCCTGCACCGCGTAACCCGGCCCGGTGCGGTGCCCCGCCCAGTCCTTCGTACGGGAGCCGGTGAAGGCGTGCGAGCGACCCTGGCGGTCGACCATGCCGACCTGCCGCACCTCCCGACCCGGGTCGCGGGCCAGCAGCTCGGTCAGGACGTCCTGGGGCGAGCGGCCCTCGCCGAGCAGCGGCAGGCCGTCGTAGGCCAGGAACGGGTTCGGGGTGGCCTGGGTCGCCACCGCACCACCGCCCGACTGGACGTGTACGACGAGCTTGCCGACCGCGGGCCTGGCCGTCAGGGCCCCCACCCCGAGCTGACCGGTTCGCGGACACCGCGCGGCGATCGAGAAGGTCACGGTTGGCAGGTACCCGCACGAACGCCCGACATGCCGGACCCCCGCCTCGGATGCTGTCGCCAGGACCTCCTCATGACGATGACGAGCGGCACGGTCGAGTTGGCACGGACAGCTCTTCCGGGTGGTTGTTGCTCGCGGCCGGGCCTCTGCCGCATCAGGTCGGCGGCCTGTCCTGCCCGGCGTCATACTGGCGGTCAGCCCGGGGGTGGTCGATTCCTGCCTGCTTGTGCGACGCCCAGCCACTCGCCGAGCCGACTGCGGACCCGGCCGCGGCGATATCCGCCGTGCATCGCCCCGGTTGACGGTGGCTCGAACAGCGATCCCGACCCGGGTGCGGCCGTGGCCGGCTTGGTCACGAAAGTCGCGCTCCACCGGGCGACCAACGCCTCGGTGACACGCGGTGCCATTCGGTGGGCGGACAGCGCGAGGTGTGAGACCACACCGGTTGTTGCCTGCCTGCGCGGGCGGCGGGCGCATGCGAGGATCTTGGCAGCGAGACGCTCCGGTGCGTACGCGGGCGGGATGGCTCGTAGTTGACGGCCCGAGTGGTTGGCGGCCCGCTCGAAGAACGGCGTGTCGACCGGACCGGGTAATACGAGACAGACCTGTATCCGAGGATGACGGGCGACCGCTTGCTGAAGGTTCAGGGCCAGTCCTCTGATGGCGAACTTGGTCATGGAGTAGAGCGGGACCAGCGGGTTCGGGAACACAGACAGCAACGACCCGAGGAGCAGCAGGGTGCCGTGGCCCTGCGCCTGAAATGTAGCCATGGCGGCGCGGGAGCACAGCACGGTGCCGAATACGTTGGTGTCGACCAGCCGACGAATCTCGTCCACCGATTCGGAGCCCAGCGGCCCGGCAATGCCGACGGCTGCCGCTTCGACCCAGACGTCTATCTGCCCGAACCGCTGCACCGCCAGTTGGGTCAACCGCTCGACGGCCACTGCATCTGCGATGTCGGTCGGCACAACCAGCACCTGCCCGCCTCGTGCTCGGCAGTCTTGTTCCACCTCCGCGAGCGCGTCTTGGCTGCGCGAGGCAAGTACCAACCTGGCCCCTTCGGCAGCGAACGCCAACGCGGTCGCGCGACCAATTCCACTCGACGCCCCCGTGATCAGCACCACGGCGTCACGGAACGTTCTACGCCTGACCATCACACCTCCCGCGACGCGGCACAACGAGAACCTTTTACCCACGGGTGTGGCCCTCACTCCCGGGGCGCATCACGCTGCGTGCCGAGCCGCGGCAAAGCCGCCGGGAGCGCCGAGAGACACGTTGATCATCGTCGGCTGACTGCCGCCCTCTCGACACCGCGCGCACGCCCTTGCCGCGCCTTCGTCCCGTTGCGGGATCGTCAATCGGTCCGGCTGCGGAGGCTCCGCGCCAGGGTGGGGATCATCACCGTCGCAGGGACGAGGTGCAGCCCGAGGAGGGCGGCGGTGGTGGTGATGTTTGCCCCGGAGAGGAGGGGCGGGACCAACGAGATCGCGGTCAGCGACACTGCCGTCCACACGAATCGCTCGACGGGGCGAGCGCTCCAACGAAGAAGAGCGACGGCGATGACGATGCCCACGACCGAGAAGAAGCCGGTCACCACGGCGAACCCGGACAACGGGATCGTCTCGCCGCCATCGGGGACCTCGAAGTCGACGCCAACGGCCTGGGCGAGCGCAGCGGCGAGGGTCGTGGCCACCATCGCTGCGAGCGTGGCAATGAAGCCGGTGCCGGCGAGCCCGCGGAGTCGGTGGGTGTGGCTGGTCTGACCCGATGCCGGGCCTGCGACGACGCCGGTGTCATTCGTGCCGTTCATGTTGTTCCTCCATCATTCGGCAACTGGCGTACGAGGTGTGTTGACTGCATCTGACGGTCCTGGCCCTGCGGGTGACGATGCGCACCCTCGCCGTACGACGGCCGGGGTTCCGCAGGGCGCGGACGCCAGTGCCGCGGAGCCAGAACCCGGCGCCGCGGCCGAGGACCGGCCCGGGCTCGCCGTCGCGCAGCTCCAGCTGCACCCGCCCACTGGTGACGACGCCGAACGCGTCGCACCACTCCGCCGCGACCACCGCGACACGCGCGCCACCGGGCAGCGCGAGCGTCCACACCGGGACTACTCCGTGCCGTCCGCCGGCAGGCGGTCCGGCAGCCCGAGCCGCGGGAACTGGTCGTCGTGAAAGATCACGATCTCGGTGATCGCTCCGCCGGTGACGCGCAGGACGTCGATCGTCAGCGGCAGGTACGCGTCCTCGAGTTCGCGCCAGAGGTAGAAGGCGATGGCGGGCTGCCGGTTCACGGCGGTGAGGACGCCGCGCAGCTGCCCCATGCCCTCGAAGCCGTCCTCGATCCAGCTCTTCACCACCGTGTCACGGCCGACGTGCAGGCCGGGCGTGGGCGGCATCGAGTAGCGCACGTCGTCCCGTAGCAGGACGGCGATCCTGTCGACGTCCGTGGCCACGCTGGCGTCGGTGAAGCGCCGCACCAGCTCGCGCGTCCCGGCGTCCTCCTCGCCGCCGGTCCAGTCCTGCCGCTCGGCGGGCAGGTGCTCCCGCATGCCGGCGCGGGCGCGCTGCAGCGCGCTGTTCACCGAGTTCACGGAGTCCCCGAGGAACTCCGCGACCTCCTTCGCCGGCCAGCCGAGCACGTCCCGCAGGATCAGCACGGCCCGCGGGCGCGGCGCGAGGTGCTGGACCGCGACCAGATACGCCAACTCGATCGTCTCCCGCGCGACGGCGACGGCCTCCGGCTCGTCCGCGTCGCCGGCGGGCAGCTCGTCGAGCAGCCGGTCCGGGTAGGGCTGCAGCCACGGCACCTCGCCACCGGTCGCGGGCTCCGGACGGCGCTTGGCGAGCAGGTCCAGGCAGGCGTTGGTGGCGATCCGGTACAGCCAGGCCCGGAACGTCGACCGCCCCTCGAAGGTCTCCCGACGCCGCCAGGCACGGAGGAACGTCTCCTGCACGGTGTCCTCGGCGTCCTCGAACGACCCGAGCATCCGGTAGCAGTGCACGTGCAGCTCCCGCCGGTGCCGCTCCGCCAGCCCGGAGAACGCCGGCTCGTCGACCTCGCCCAGACCACTTACGCCCAGTTCCTCCAGCCGCGTGTCCGCACTCATCACGTCATCCTTCCGTCTCGTCGTACCCCGTCGTAGGTGTGACGGGTGCGGGCGCGACAACTCATCACTCGGGTCGGTCGGCATCGGCTGATCCGGTGATGGTTCCGGTGGCGGACCACGACGCGGCGTACGGCCGGGGCCCGGGTCCCCCGGAGTGGGCGCGGTTGCGCGCTCGGGTCGTGCGCCGAGCCGGGCAGTGCCGGCGATGCCGTACGAGCCGGCCAGAGGCATCGGCGATGACCCGCATATTCACGCCGTACCTCTTGTGCTTTCGGCCCTTGCCGACTGATTTTCCTTCGTCGGCCGCACGGTGAGTGCGCGGTTCGCGTGCTGGCACTCGCACAGCAGCCGGATCATGGCTTCGGTCGTGATCGGCGAGCCACGGTTTACAATTCCGCCGTGGACGACACCACCCGCGGCATACGTATCAGACGCGGCGGTCCTGCCGATGCACCCGCCGTACTGAACATGCTCGACTCCGCGGTGATCTGGATGAACAATCGCGGCAACACCGAGCAGTGGGGCACGACACCGTTCTCGGAAAAGCCCGGAGGTACCGAGCTGGTCGATCGGTACATGACCGAGAACGTCCCGTACATCGCGGAGGTGGACGGAACACCGGCCGCAGCCTCGGTCCTGGACTCCGGGCCCAACCCGCAGGCGCCGATCGCGCCTGCGGAAGAACCCGAGCGGTACGTCCGCCTACTGGTCTCCGACCGACGATTCGCCGGGCGGAACCTCGGGTCGGCCCTGCTGGCACACGCCGTGGAGGAAACCCGGCGAGCCGGCGTGCGGTTGCTACGGGTCGACTGCTGGGCGGGCGGCGGCGGCGAGTTGGTGGCGTACTACGAGCGCCACGGGTTCACTCCCACGGAAACCTTCCTAGCCGGAGCCTGGCCGGGTCAGGTGCTGGCCCGGCGTGTCGGGTGAGGCGCGCTTCGCGTGGTCCCCGACGCCCCCTCAGCTATCTCGGACGACCGGTTCCAGAAGTGGGCGAGTCAGCGCACCCGCATGAAGCTTCGCTGGAGGCCAAAGCACCGCTTGGCCACATCGTCGCTGGTCAGCACGTCCGCGCAGGCCAGGTCAGTGTGAGCACTTAGGAGGCGGTGACCACGTCGCCAAGGTCGGGTTCGAGCGGGCGGTCGTCTTGGAGTTCCAGGTGCTGTTCAGGCGCGTCGATCGACAGCATCGAGCTTATGGGAGCCATCGATGGCCAGCAGGCGCCGGACCCCACTACCGCAGGTAGGCACGCCGGAACGCAGAAAGAGGCCGCCGCCTCCACCCGCCCGGAGGCATGTGGAGACGGCGGCCTCTTCGCCTGTGAAGCTGTCAGAGCCGGTTCTTGACCGTGGTGCGTACGCCGTCGTCCGTGGCGACCGCCTCGCAGGTGAGGCCGACCGACGTGGGCGTCTGCCCGATCAGCGCGGTGGTCATGGTGATGCTGGCGGTGCCGTTCACCGACCAGCCCTCGTCCGTCTCCCAGGTGTCCTGGAGCTCCACTCCGGTCACCGAGATCAGCACGCCGTCGCTGCCGCCGCCGACGCGGTCGGCGCGCTGGTCGGCTTCCCGCTCCATCGCGGTGCGGCACTCCCGCTGGGCCTGCTCCCGGGTGAGGTCGTCGCGGCCGACGAACCACAAGGTGCCGCCGATCGCAATGGCGATCAGCACCAGGGCACCGGCGACGGCGGCCAGGATGATCGGCACCTTGCTCCGCTTCGGCGCGGTCGCCGGCGCCGGCGCGGAC
>NZ_QGKR01000300.1 GCF_003172955.1 Micromonospora acroterricola
GGCCGGTGCTGGGGGCGCCGGCGTCCGGCGCGGCGTCGGTGGGCTCCGGGGCCAGCGCGAGCCGGGGCCGCCGCCGGCGCCGGGTCGCCCCACCGTGCCCGGTGCCGTACCCGATCAGCACGTTGCCCGAGCCGGCCTGCTCCTCCTCGCGGTAGGTGGCGTGCCCGGCCGGCTCGTCGCCGCCGTCCAGCGGCGCGATGGTGATCAGCGGCTGGCCGACCGGTCGGACCTCACCCGCCGCGCCGTGCAGGGTGACGACCCGGCCGGCGTACGGGCAGGGCATGTCGACGACCGCCTTGGCGGTCTCCACCTCGACCACGCTCTGGTCGACCGTCACCACGTCGCCCACGGCGACCCGCCACTCGACGATCTCGGCCTCGCTCAGCCCCTCGCCCAGGTCGGGCAGGAGGAAGACCTGCGTCCGTTCGACCGTGGTCATGCCGCGCTGCCCTGTGCCGCCCAGCGCGGGTCCGGCTGGTCGTCCCACTGCAACCGGGCCACGGCGTCGAGCACCCGGTCCACACCGGGCAGGTGGGTGTGCTCCAGCATCGGCGCCGGGTACGGGATGTCCAGCCCGGCAACCCGCAGCACCGGGGCGTGCAGCGCGTGGAAGCAGCGCTCCTGCACCCGCGCGGCGATCTCCGCGCCGACGCCGGCGAACCCGGGCGCCTCCTGGATCACGACGCACCGGCCGGTACGCCGGACCGAGGCGGTGATGGTGGCGTCGTCGAACGGCACGATCGTGCGCACGTCCACCACCTCCAGGTCCCAGCCCTCCTCGCGGGCGGCCTCGGCGGCCTCCAGCGCGACCGGCACCGCCGGCCCGTACGCCACCAGCGTGGCGTCGCGGCCGGGCCGGCGTACGACGGCCCGGCCGAACGGCTCGGCACGCGCCGGCAGCTCCGCGTCGGCGCTGGCGAAGTAGAGCTTCTTGGGCTCCATGAAGACCACCGGGTCGGGGTCGTCGATCGCCTCGCGCAGCAGGGAGTACGCGTCCTCCACGGTCGCCGGGGTGACCACCTTCAGGCCGGGGGTGTGCGCGTAGTACGCCTCGGACGAGTCGCAGTGGTGTTCCACACCGCCGATCCCGCCGGCGTACGGCACCCGGATGACGATCGGCACGCTGAGCGCGCCGCGGGTCCGGTTGCGCAGCTTCGCCACGTGCGAGGCGATCTGCTCGAACGCCGGGTACGCGAACGCGTCGAACTGCATCTCGACCACCGGCCGCAGGCCGGACATGGCCAGGCCGACGGCGAAGCCGACGATGCCGGCCTCGGCGAGGGGGGTGTCGAAGCAGCGGTTCTCACCGAAGCGGGCCTGGAGGCCGTCGGTGATCCGGAAGACTCCGCCGAGCTGGCCGACGTCCTCGCCGAAGACGACGACCCGGTCGTCGGCGGCGAGCGCGTCGGCGAGCGCCGTGTTGAGCGCCTTCGCCATGGTGGTGGCCATCAGGCGTCACCCTCCTCGTCGCGGGCGGCGGCCAGCTCGGCGCGGACCTGCTCGCGCTGCTCGACCAGCTGCGGGGTGGGTTCGGCGTAGACGTGGTCGAAGAGGCTCAGCGGGTCGACCGTGGGCTGCTCGTTCATCCGGGCCCGCAGGTCCGCCGCGTACGCCTCGGCCTGCTCGGCGACCTCGGCCACGGCGGCGTCGTCGAGCACCCCGCGCGCCCGCAGGTAGGTCTCCAGCCGGGTGACCGGGTCCCGGTCCCGCCAGGCGTCGACCTCGGCGCCGTCGCGGTAGCGGGTGGCGTCGTCGGCGTTGGTGTGCGGCTCCATCCGGTAGGTGTGCGCCTCCACCAGGTACGGCCCGTTGCCGGCCCGGGCGTGCGCGACCGCGCGGGTCAGCACGGCGAGCACCGCGACCGGGTCGTTGCCGTCGACCTGCTCGCTGGGCACCCCGTAGCCGACGCCCTTGTACGCCAGCGACGGCGCGGCGGTCTGCCGGGACAGCGGGACGCTGATCGCGTACCGGTTGTTCTGCACGAAGTAGACCACCGGCGCCTTGAACACGGCGGCGAAGTTGATCCCCTCGTGGAAGTCCCCCTCGCTGGTCGCGCCGTCGCCGATGAAGGCCAGCGCCACCGTGTCGCGCCCCTGGTACGCCTCGCCGTGCGCCAGCCCGGCGGCGTGCACGCACTGGGTGGCGAGGGGGGTGCACTGCGGTGCGGTCCGCACCGCGGCCGGGTCGTAGCCGCAGTGCCAGTCCCCGCGCAGCAGGGTGAGCACCTCGACGGGGTCGATGCCCCGGGCGACCAGCGCCATCGACTCGCGGTAGGTGGGGAAGACCCAGTCGGTGTCCCGGACCGCGAGCACGGCGGCGACCTGGCACGCCTCCTGACCTCGGGAGGACGGGTAGACGGCCAGCCGGCCCTGCTTGGTCAGCGCGGTCGCCTGGGTGTCGAACCGGCGGCCGAGCACCATCCGGCGGTACAGCTCGCGCAGCGCCTCGACGGGCGGCTCGGGGTAGTCGGTGCGGGCGGGCAGCGGCGTGCCGCTCGGGTCGAGCAGGCGGACCGGCTCGGCGTCCGGCAGCAGCGGGCGCGCCGGATCGGGCGGGGTGGCCGCCCGGCGGGTGCGCGGGGATGCCCTGCGGACCGCCTGGGGTGTGGTCGTCACGGCGGGACCTCCTGGGACGTGTGGTGGGCCTATGCTTCCGCCTGTTGGATGATTGACTCAAGATCCAGGTAGAAGGCGGGACGGTTGGCATGCGAGGGGCGCATCGGTGAGCCAGGAGGCCGCAAACGAGGCGGGCCGGGCGACCGGATCGGGACGATCGGCACGCTCCCTGGACGACGTGGACCGGCGGATCCTCGACGAGCTGGTCCGCGACGGGCGGACCTCGGTGCGCACCCTCGCCGAGCGGATCCACATTTCCCGCACCAATGCCTACGCCCGGGTGGAGCGGCTGGTGCGCGACGGCGTGATCACGGGGTTCCGGGCCCAGGTGGCGCCTGAGGCGGCCGGGCTGGGCACCTCGGCCTACATCGCGTTGACGATCGAGCAGAACACCTGGCGGGAGGTGTCGGCCGAGCTGGCCCGGGTCCGCTACGTCGAGCACGTCGCGCTGCTCAGCGGCGAGCACGACGTGCTGGCCCTGGTCCGGGCACCGGACAACGCCACCCTGCGGGACGTGGTGCTGGACCGGGTGCAGCACATCGCCGGGGTGCTGTCGACGCGGTCCTGGCTGGTCTTCGAGGAGTACGACGGGACGCAGAGCCCCTGGCAGTAGCTGGTGGTCAGCGCTCCGGCGGGGCCTCCAGGCCCTCCCGGTCGGCCAGCTCCAGCAGCGGCTCCAGCGAGTGCCGGTCGCCGTCCAGGCCGGCGTGCGGGTCGCCCCGCTCGGCGAACCGGGCCGGCATGCTGAGCACGTCGAAGTCCTCCGGCCGCACCCGGTCCAGCTCCGACCAGTCCAGCGGCGCGGAGACCAGCGCGGCCGGCGTCGGCCGGATCGAGTACGCCGACGTCACGGTGTGGTCCCGGGCCATCTGGTTGTAGTCGACGAAGACCGGCCGGTCCCGCTGCTCGCGCCACCAGGTGGTGGTGACCAGGTCGGGCAGGCGGCGCTGCATCTCCCGGCCCAGCGCGAGCACCGCCCGCCGGCACTCGCCGAAGCTCCACCGCGGCTCGATCGACAGGTAGACGTGCAGACCCCGGCCGCCGGTGGTCTTCGGGTAGCCGGTCATGCCCAGCTCGGCGAGGAACGCCCGCACCTCGTGGGCCACCGGCACCACCTGCGCGAAGTCGACGCCGGGCATCGGGTCGAGGTCGATGCGCAGCTGGTCGGGGCGCTCCACGTCGGCGGCGGTGACCGGCCACGGGTGGAAACGCAGGGTGCCGAGGTTGGCCGCCCAGATCACCACGGCCAGCTCGCTGGGCGCGACCTCGTCGGCGGTACGGCCACTGGGAAAGGTGATGTGCGCGGTCCGCACCCAGTCGGGCGCGCCCGCCGGCAGCCGCTTCTGGTAGAACGCGTCGCCCCGGTTGGTCTGCCGGGTGGCGATCGTGGCGCCCTCGAAGACGCCGCGCGGCCAGCGTTCCAGCATGGTCGGCCGGTCCCGCAGAGCGCGCAGGATGCCGTCGCCCACCGCGAGGAAGTAGTGGACCACGTCCAGCTTGGTCAGCCCGCGTTCCGGGAAGTACGGCTTGTCGGGGCTGGAGACGCGGACCAGCCGCTCCCCCACCTGGATCTCCTCCGCCGCGGTGGCCACGCCCCCGAGGGTACGACGCCGGCGGGCGTCTGGCGGCCACCCACCGCGGACCAGCGGGGCGCGGCGCGCGGAACGGGCTGTCCGGCGGTCGACGCCGTGCCGGGTCAGGTGATCAGCAGGACGCCGACCAGGATCAGCGGCAGCCCGACGAAGAGGAAGATGCCGACGCCGGTGAGCACCCGCCCGCCGCCCGCCTCCTCACGCTCCGGCGCGACCCCGAACGTGGCGCGCGGGCCCAGCATGCCGATGCGGCTGAGCGTCAGGTCACCGGTCACCCCGAACAGCGCGCCCACCACCATCAGCGAGATGCCCAGCCGGCTGGTGTAGTCGCCCCCGTCGACCGCCACCCACACCGCCGCGGCGACCGCGACCACGACAGCGGCGATCAGGAACAGCAGCAGCGCTTCCCGCAGACCCCGGACGACCGTCATCGTCGACCCCACCCCTCCGTCTCGGGGCGGTCCGGCCGCCCCGGACGGACATTGTTCACCATCAACCTGTCGCGGCGCTGTCCCGAACCGGACCGGCCGTGGAGGTTGCGGTACGCGCCGGCGGATGCCGGTCAACGACCGGCATCCGCCTCCACCCGGACGGCGTCCTCCGCGGTCAGCGCTTCTCCTGCTGCATCCGCGACATCAGCATCTGCTTGCCCTGATCACCCGCCTTGCGGCTGCCGTCCTGGATCATGCGGAACCAGTTGGCCAGCTCACTGTCGCCACGCTGCTCGGCGTCGGCGATGTACGTGTCCATGCGGTACACGTTCTCCAGCGACATCTGCAGCGCGCGGATCAGGTCGTAGTTCTTGTCCTTCACCGGGCTGGTCTGCTCCTTGGCCATGGTCGCCATGGCGCACCTCCCCTGTCGGCTCTCGACGAAGCCCGCGCTTACCCGGCTGGCCGGCGTTCACGCCCCGCGCCAGGGTGCGCCGGTGCTGCGGTTACCGGCCGGCCGGGCCGGGTAGGGGGTGCCGCATGGCCGAACTGGCAACCTTGTGGATCATCCGGCACGGGGAGAGCACGGCGAACGTCGCGGCGACCGAGGCGGAGGCGTCCGGCGCCGACCTGATCGGGCTCAACCACCGTGACGCCGACGTGCCACTCTCCCCCACCGGCGAGGAGCAGGCCCGCGCCACCGGCCGCTGGCTGGCCGGGCTTCCCGCGGACCGGCGCCCGGACGTGGCGGTGGTCTCGCCGTACCTGCGGGCGGTCTCCACCGCCGAGCTGGCCCTGCACGGCACCGGGGTGCCGGTGAGCCGGGACGAGCGGCTGCGTGACCGGGAGCTGGGCATCCTCGACGGCCTGACCGGGCACGGCGTGCAACGGCGCTTCCCGGAGGAGGCGGAGCGCCGCACCCGGCTGGGCAAGTTCTACTACCGGCCGCCGGGCGGCGAGTCCTGGACCGACGTGGCGCTGCGGCTCCGCACGCTCCTCGGCGACCTCCGCCGGGACCACGAGGACCAGCGGGTGCTGCTGTTCGGTCACGACGCGCTGGTCTTTCTGCTGCGCTACCTCGTGGAGGGGCTGACCGAGCCGGACCTGATGGCGCTGACCCGGAAACACGTGATCGCCAACTGCTCGATCACCCACTGGTCGGCGGACGCGCAGGGCCGGATGACGCTGGGCGGGTTCAACGAGGTCGGCCATCTCCGCCAGGAGGGCGCCAAGCCGACCAGGGAGGATGAGGTCCATGCCGAGCCCGTCTGAGGTGAAGGTGATCACGCCCGGGCTGCTGCGCGACTGGACGCTGCCGGTGCCGGCCGGCGGCAAGGAGAGCCGGGGCACCGTGCTGGTGATCGGGGGCTCCCGTTTCACGCCGGGTGCGGTGCTGCTCGCCGGGGTGGCCGCGCTGCGCGCCGGCGCCGGGGTGCTCCAGCTCGCCGCCGCCGAGTCCACCGCCGCGACCCTGAGCATCCAGGTGCCCGAGGCGCTGGTGTTCGGGCTGCCGGAGACCCCGGACGGCGCGGTCGCCGCCGACCGGAACGGGCAACTCGGCGAGCTGATCGGTGCGGCCGACGTGGTGGCCCTGGGCCCGGGCCTGAAGGGGATCGACGAGACCAGACGACTGCTCCGGGTGGTCCTGGACGCCGCCCGGCCGGAAACCTCGATGGTGCTCGACGCGTACGCCCTCGGCGCGCTCAGCCACGAGCCGGAGCTGCTGGTCGGCTCGGGCCGACCGGTGGTGCTCACGCCCAACGTCACCGAGGCCGGGCACCTGCTCGGCCGGGACCCGGGGGACGACCTGGACGCCGAGGCGGCCGAGCTGGCCGCCCGGTACGAGGCGGTCGTCTCGCTCTACGGGCACGTGGCCACCCCGGACGGGCGGCGCTGGCGGGAGGAGAGCGGCGACGCCGGGCTCGGCACCTCCGGCAGCGGGGACGTGCTCGCCGGCCTGCTGGCCGGGCTGCTCTCCCGGGGGGCGGAACCGGCCCAGGCCGCCTGCTGGTCGGCGTTCGCGCACGCGGTGAGCGGCCAGCGGCTGATCCCCCGCTTCGGCCGGATCGGCTTCCTGGCCCGGGAACTGCTCGACGAGATCCCCCGCACCCTGGCCACGGTCTGACACCTTTCGCCCCACCCGGCGGGTGTGTGTAACGCCACATCGGCCGTCGGCGCTCGACTACCAGAGACGGGCATCCCGCCCGCGCTCGGCCGGTCACTCCCCCGCCCGGGAGCGCACCGGCTGGTCCCCGCTCCTGGGAGTCCGCGTGAAGAACCTCCGCAACAAGACACTGGCCGCCGCGTCCGCGGTGACACTCGGGGTCGGTCTCGCCGTCACCGGCGCGCTCGCGCCGGCCACGGCCGCCGGCCCGGACACCACCTTCCTGGTCCTCGCCCCGCAGGGCGCGACGAGCGACAGGGCCGCTGCCCGAGTGGCCGCCGCCGGGGGCACGGTGATGGCCAGCTACCAGCAGATCGGTGTGCTCGTCGCCCGCTCCACCAACCCCGACTTCGCCACCGAGGTGGCGGGCGCCGGGGTCGAGTCGGTGGCCGCGACCACCGGGCTCGGCGCCGTTCTCGATGAGGGCGAGACCGTGGAGGTCTCCGCCGCCACCGTCGCCGGCGCCACCGCTGACCCCACCACCGAGCCCCTGTTCGGCCAGCAGTGGGACATGCCGATGATCGGGGTCCCGCAGGCCCACGCCGTCACGACCGGAAGCGCCGACGTGGTGGTGGGCGTGCTCGACAGCGGCATCTCCTCCAGCCACCCCGACCTGGCCAGCCAGATCGCCAAGGACAAGAGCACGTCCTGCATCGGCGGCGTCGTCGACACCACCGAGGCGGCCTGGAACCCGACCACGTCCGACCACGGCACCCACGTGGCGGGCACCATCGCCGCAGCCAGCAACGGCGTCGGCGTCACCGGCGTCGCCCCGGGCGTCAGGGTGGCCGCCGTCAAGGTGGTCAACAACGACGGCTTCATCTACCCCGAGGCGGCGGTCTGCGGCTTCGTCTGGGCCGCCGAGCACGGCATGAAGGTCACGAACAACAGCTACTACATCGACCCGTGGGAGTTCAACTGCCGCAACGACGCGCGTCAGCGCCCGGTGTGGCAGGCCGTGCAGCGGGCCATCCGCTACTCGAACAGCAAGGGCGTGCTCAACGTCGCGTCCGCGGGCAACTCCAACGTCGACCTGGCGCACAAGACGGTCGACTCGGGCAGCCCGAACAACGGGACTCCCGAGGTGCGCGACATCAACGGCGCCTGCCTCGACCTGCCGGCCGAGGCGCCGGGCGTGGTGACCGTCTCGGCGGTCGGCCCGACCGGCGAGAAGAGCTACTACTCCTCGTACGGCCAGGGCGTCGTGGACGTCACCGCTCCGGGTGGTGACACCCGGTTCCGCACCCAGGGCGCCCGGTCGACCCTGACCGACGGCATCCTGTCCACCACCTTCAACACGGCGACGCGGACCAACGGCTGGGGCTACAAGCAGGGCACCTCGATGTCCGGCCCGCACGTCGCCGGCGTCGCGGCGCTGGCGGCCTCGGCCCACCCGGGCATGTCCCCGGGTCAGCTGGCGTCGTTCCTGGAGCGCACCGCCCAGTCGCGGAGCTGCCCCACGGGTGTCTACAACCCGGTCCCGCTGCTGGGGGCCGCCTACGACGCGACCTGCTCCGGCGGGGAGCGGAACGGCTTCTACGGCGCGGGCATGGTGAGCGCGTACGACGTGGTCCGCTGACCAGCGGTACGACCAGCGTGGGGCCCGGCGCTTCGGCGCCGGGCCGCACCCGTTCGGGTCAACCCTGTTTCCGCAGTTCATCCCCCGGGTACCGGTTCGACACCAGACGAGATCCAGGGAGGTCATCCGGTGTCGACCGATGCCATCGTGCTGCTCAAAGAGGACCACAAGGAGATGCGCCGCCTGTTCAAGGCCTTCCAGGATGCCGAGGAGGGGCCGGCGAGCCAGCGGCAGAAGCTGGTGGGCCAGATCCTGGAGGCCCTGACGGTGCACACCTATCTGGAGAACGAGGTGATGTACCCGGAGGTCCGCCGGCTCCTGCCCGACCTGGAGGACGACATCCTCGAGTCGTACGAGGAGCACCACGTGGCCGACGTGCTCTGCGCGGAGCTGGCCACCATGGACGCGGAGCACGAGCACTTCAACGCCAAGACCACGGTGCTGATCGAGAACGTGACGCACCACGTCGAGGAGGAGGAGCAGGAGTGGTTCCCCAAGGTCCGCGAGGCCCTGGGCCGCAAGCAGCTCCAGGAGATCGGCGAGCGGATGATCGCGCTGCGCGCCGACGCTCCCCGTACTCCCAGCGACCCGAAGGCGATCAAGAAGGCGATCGACGCGGTGACCGCCTGAACCACCCGCGTACGACCGAGGGCCCGGCGACGTGCCGGGCCCTCGTCGTGTGCCACCCCGCCCGGGAGCGGGTCAGCTGCCCGATCCCGGCTCGGCCATCCTGCGGTGCTGCTCGGACTTGAGCTTGTCCGGGATGATCTTGCCGGTTACCGTCTGCACCTTGTTCATCAGCGAACCCGCGGTGACCGTCTGGTCACCCTTCATCAGCCCGGCGAAGCCCTGCGCGGCGACTTTCGCCGGGTCGTCCTTGGGGCCGGAACCGATCCGGGTGTCCTCCATCTCGGCCCGCTCGAAGAACGCCGTGTCGGTCGGCCCGGGCATCAGCGACGTCACCGTGACGCCGGTGTCCTTCAGCTCGTTGCGCAGCGCCTCGGCGAAGGACTGCACGAACGACTTCGACGCGTTGTAGACCGCCTGGAACGGCCCCGGCATGGTGGAGGCGATCGAGGAGGTGAACAGCAACCGGCCCGCGCCGCGTTCGACCATCCCGGGCAGCAGCCGCTTCGCCAGGTGCACCGTCGAACGCACATTGAGGTCGATGATCTCCAGCTCGTCACGCAGGTCGGTGCCGCCGACGAAGGCGCCGCCAGCGCCGCGGCCGGCGTTGAGGACCAGCGAGTCCAGGGGGCGCCCGGTCGCGGCGACCGCCGCCACCAGCTCCTCCACGCCCTCCTCGCGGGCCAGGTCGACGCGGACCGGCTGCACCTGCGGGCCACCGTCGCGGCGCAGCTTCTCCGCCGCCTCGGCGATGCCCTGGTCCTCGGCGGCGACGACCAGGTCGAAGCCGTGCTCGGCGAACTGCGCCGCCAGCTCGTACCCGATCCCGCTGGACGCCCCGGTCACCACGGCGAGTGGCCGGTCGGTGGTCGGTGTGGTCATGGTGTCGACTCCTCTCGTGCGGACGGCGGCCGCACCCGCACCGGTGCGGCACACCCTTCCGAATGCCCTGCCAGGCAGCGCCCAACCACCCCGGCGGGTCACGTGCGGAGGTCGGCCCGGGCGGGCCCGGGCCGGCCCGGTAGGATCGGCGCGGGCCGTTACTGGCGCGTGGGGATGGAGAACCATCGGGGAGCGGCCCCGTCACGAGGACGTTCGCCGAGCGCCTGGGCCTTCCGCACGTCCGTAGGAGGTCGCATGTCGCGCAACGCCGAGTCCACCGCATTCCGGAGCGCCCTCGAGGTGATCCGGGCCGTCGAGCCGCGGGTGGCCGACGCCATCGGCGCCGAGCTGACCGATCAGCGGGAGTCTCTCAAGCTCATCGCCAGCGAGAACTACGCCTCCCCGGCGACCCTGCTGGCGATGGGCAACTGGTTCAGCGACAAGTACGCCGAGGGCACCGTCGGGCGTCGCTTCTACGCCGGCTGCCAGAACGTCGACACCGTCGAGGCGCTCGCCGCCGAGCACGCCCGCGAGCTGTTCGGCGCCGCGCACGCCTACGTGCAGCCGCACTCGGGCATCGACGCCAACCTGGTCGCGTTCTGGGCGGTGCTGGCCGACCGGGTCGAGTCCCCCGCGCTGAAGAAGGCGCAGGTGCGCCAGGTCAACGACCTCACCGAGGCCGACTGGTTCGCGCTGCGCCGCGAGCTGGGCAACCAGCGGATGCTCGGCATGTCGCTGGACGCCGGCGGCCACCTCACCCACGGCTTCCGGCCCAACATCTCGGGCAAGATGTTCGACCAGCGCAGCTACGGCACCGACCCGGCGACCGGCCTGATCGACTACGACCGGGTGGCCGAGGCGGCCCGCGAGTTCAAGCCCCTGATCCTGGTCGGCGGCTACTCGGCGTACCCCCGGAAGGTGAACTTCCGGATCCTGCGGGAGATCGCCGACTCGGTCGGCGCGACCTTCATGGTCGACATGGCGCACTTCGCCGGCCTGGTGGCGGGCAAGGTCTTCACCGGCGACTTCGACCCGGTGCCGCACGCGCACATCGTCACCACCACCACCCACAAGTCGCTGCGGGGCCCGCGCGGCGGCATGGTGCTCTGCCAGCCGGAGCTGGCCGACCAGGTCGACCGGGGCTGCCCGATGGTGCTCGGTGGCCCGCTGCCGCACGTGATGGCCGCCAAGGCGGTCGCGCTGGCCGAGGCCCGCCGCCCCGACTTCGCCGACTACGCCCAGCGGATCGTGGACAACTCGCAGGCCCTCGCGGACGGGTTGCTGCGCCGAGGCGCGAAGCTGGTCACCGGCGGCACCGACAACCACCTGGTGCTGATCGACGTGTCCGGCTACGGGCTCACCGGCCGGCAGGCCGAGCAGGCGTTGCTCGACTCCGGCATCGTCACCAACCGCAACTCGGTCCCGCAGGACCCGAACGGCGCCTGGTACACCTCCGGCATCCGGATCGGCACGCCGGCGCTGACCACCCGCGGTCTGGGCACGGCGGAGATGGACCAGACGGCGGAGCTGATCCACACCGTGCTCACCCAGACCACGGCCGGCGCCAACGCCGACGGCACCCCGTCGAAGGCCAAGTACGCCCTGGACCCCGCCCTCGCCGACAAGATCGCCCGTCAGGCCACCGACCTGCTGGCCCCGTTCCCGCTCTACCCCACCGTCGACCTGGCCTGACCCGCCCGCCGCCGCGACCAGTTCGCGTCGGTCACGCAGGCGTGGTGCCGGCCGGTACGGGCCGGTGGGTGGCGTTCGTCCACCACCACGTCTCCGTGATCGACGCGGACCGGTGCGGGGGTAGGGGGTCAGGCCAGGGGGCGCTTCAGGTGGTAGCGGTGGACCTCGGTGCTGCCCTGGACGTTGTTCACGTCCTCGGCGGCGGAGACCAGCTCCCAGCCCTCACGGCCGGCCCGGTTGAGGTGCGCGATGGCGGTGTCGCCGTAGGGGGTGATGTCCTTGCGCGACCCGTCCGGGCCGTACCAGATGAACGAGACGTGGAAATTGCGGCCCTGTCCCTGATAGCGGCGGACGAGCAAGGCGTACTCCCAGGCAACCATGCGGCCCATTATGACCATCCACGCAGGACGGCGGTACGCGGGCCGTCGCGCTTTGCCATCCGGTGAACGCGGTGTGTCAGCACGCCGGGCGGGCCGTTCCGACCGCTCATCCCACCGCGACCGTGCGGAGCTCGCCGGCCGCCGCCGTGTCGGGGCAGCCGGCGAGGGTCAACGCGTCGCGCAGCTCGGCGGCGAGCAGCGCCAGCGCGTCCCGCGCGGCGGGCTCGCCGCCGGCCGCCAGCGCCCAGAGCAGCGGGCGGCCGACCAGCACCCCGGCGGCGCCCAACGCGAGCGCCCGCAGCACGTCGGTGCCACCGCGGATGCCGCTGTCCAGCAGCACCTGGCAGCGGTCGCCGACCGCGTCGACCACCTCCGGCAGCATGGTGACGCTGGCCGGAGCCCCGTCCAGCTGCCGGCCGCCGTGGTTGGAGACGACCACCGCGTCCGCGCCGGCCCGCACCGCCTCGACCGCGTCCCGGGGGTCCAGCACCCCCTTGACCACCAGCGGCAGGTCGGCCTGCTCGCGCAACCAGGCCAGATCCGCCCAGCGCAGCGCCGGCGCGAACGACGCGTCGGTGTGCGCGGCGGTCGCGGACACCCCGGGGGCGCCGGCGTGCGCCAGGGCGTCCCGCCCGTCGGTCAGGTTCGCGGCAATCACCTCGGCGGGCAGCCGGAACGCGTTGCGCAGGTCCCGGGGGCGTCGGCCGAGCACCGGGACGTCCACCGTGACCACCAGCGCCCGGCACCCCGCCGCGACGACCCGGTCCAGCAGATCGCGGACCAGTGCCCGCTCACGGAGCCAGTAGAGCTGGAACCAGACCTCGGCGCCCGTGCCGGCGACCTGCTCGATCGGCGTACTGGCCAGCGTGCTGGCCAGGTACGGCACTCCGGCCGCGCCGGCCGCCGCCGCGAGCGCCAGCTCCCCGTCGGGGTGCACCAGCCGTTGGTACGCCATCGGCGCCACCCCGACGGGCATCGCGTACGGGCGGCCGAGCAGCCGGGCGCCCAGGTTGGCCGTGCTCACCCCGCGCAGTACCCGGGGCAGCACCGCGACCCGGTCCAGGGCGGACCGGTTGGCGCGCAGGGTCACCTCGGCCGCGCTGCCGCCGGCGACGTAGTCCCACACGGCCGGCGGCAGCACCGCGCGGGCCCGCTCGGCGTAGTCGTCGAGCGACACCGGTGACATGCCATCTCCTCGGGGTCGACAGGAACGTCATCGTCTGGACGCCCGGGACCGTCCGCTGCCGGCGTCCGCCCAGAACCTAGCCGCTGTCGATGACGGGCCTCGCAACGCCTGCCGTGCCGCGCAAACCGGTTGCGGGCCCCGGCCGGCCCCCGCAGGCTCAGACGGATGGACGCACCGCACCTGCCCGACGTACCCGACACCGACGACGCGGTGGCCGCCCGGATCGACGTGGCGCTGGTCCGCCGTCTGGTCGCCGAGCAGTTCCCGCACTGGGCCGAGCTGCCGGTACGCGCGGTGGAGGTCGGCGGCTGGGACAACCGCACCTTCCACCTGGGCGACACGATGACCGTGCGGCTGCCCAGCGGCGAGGGGTACGCCCTCCAGGTCGCCAAGGAGCAGCGCTGGCTGCCGGTGCTCGGCGCGCGGCTGCCGCTGGAGGTGCCCACTCCGCTGGCCCACGGCAGGGCCGGCGCCGGCTACCCGTACCCCTGGTCGGTCTACCGGTGGATCGACGGCCAGACCGCCCGGCCCGAGCGGATCGACGACCTGCCCCGGTTCGCCGCCGACCTCGCCGCCTTCCTGTGTGCCCTGCGAAGCGTCGACGCCACCGGCGGCCCGGCGGCGGGCCGGCACAGCGCCTGGCGGGGCGCCCCACTGTCCACGTACGACGCGGAGACGCGGGCGGCGATCGAGACGCACCGCGACCGGCTTCCCGCCGACGCCGTCACGGGCATCTGGCAGGCCGCCCTCGATGCCACCTGGTCCGGGCCGTCGGTCTGGTTCCACGGCGACGTCGCGTACGGCAACCTCCTGGTCCGCGACGGCCGGCTCGCCGCCGTCATCGACTTCGGCTGCTGCGGCGTCGGGGATCCCGCCTGCGACACGGTGATCGCCTGGACCCTGCTGCACGGGGCCAGCCGGGCCGCCTTCCGCGACGTGCTCGACGTCGACGCGGCCACGTGGGCTCGCGGGCGCGGCTGGGCGCTGTGGAAGGCGCTGATCACCCTGGACGATCCGGAGCCGGCCAGGGCCGCCGAGGCCCGACACGTGCTCGGTCAGCTGCTCGCCGAGCACACCATGGCCCGCTGACCCCCCGTACCGTGTGGTCATGGCCAGCTGGGAGGACGTCCGCCGGATCGCGCTCGCGCTGCCCGAGACCACCGAACGGGGCTCGTACGACGGGCTGCCCGCCTGGCGGGTGCGGGACAAGCCGTTCGTCTGGGAACGCCCACTGCGCGGGGCCGACCGGGCCGCCCTCGGCGCGGCCGCACCGGACGGACCGCTCCTCGGCGTACGGGTGCCCGACCTGGGCGTCAAGGAGGCCCTGCTGGCCGACGACCCGTCGGTCTACCTCACCATCCCGCACTTCGACGGCTACCCGGCCGTGCTGGTCCGGCTCGACCGGATCGGCCTGCCCGAGCTGACCGAGGTGATCACCGAGGGGTGGTACGCCCGAGCCCCGAAACGCCTCGCCGCCGCACACCGGGCCCAGCAGGAGCCGGCCGACGGCTAGGCCCGGCCGGGTGGAACGGGTGGACGCGATCGTCTTCGACATGGACGGCACGCCGAGCTCCGCAGCGGAGCGCCTACGTCGGCGACTCGCCCCTGGACCTGCGGGCCGCGCGGAACGCCGGCGCGTTGGCGGTGGCGGCGAGCTGGGGCCACCAGTACGACCCGCACGCGCCCGCCGACCTGACCGTGGCCACCCCGGCGACCTCCGCGTGCTCCTCGGCTGACCGGCCGGCCGGTGCCGGGCTCGCCTCAGCGGCGGGCCGGGGCCGGGGTGGCATGTCCGGTGCCGCAACGCGGGCAGCGCAGACGTGCCCGGGCGGCCCGGGGCACCCGTAGCCGCTGACCGCAACCGCAGGTGAACACCGGCCCCGCCGACCACTGTCAACACCAGCACCGGCACGTCGAGCAGGAGAGTCGCGAAGCCCCACGTGAAGACCAGCAGGGACAGCAGGAAGACGTGGAAACTCGCGGTGGTGCTTCCATAGGCGGGATGGGGAGGTTGGCGGTTATGCCCTTTGGAGCTGATGTCGTGGACGATTCAGGCGCACTGGCTGGTGCTCGCCGTCGGCTGAGCCGCGGTGACGACGTCATGGAGACGGCGCTGCCGTTGCTCGCCGTCCGCTGAGCCGCGGTGACGACGTCATGGAGACGGCGCTGCCGTTCTCCCCCAGGTCGGTGATGTCGCAAACGATTCAGCTCCAAAGGCGGCGACCGGCACCCCCCAGCGACGCGGCCGACCGCCAGCTGCCCTCACCCGACGGCGACGCGTCGGCCGGGGCGGAGGAGTCCGGCGACCCTCCACCCCGGCCGGTGTGGCGTCAGCCCGCGGCGCAGGTCGGGGTCAGGCTGGCGGCGGTGCCGCTGCCCTGGAACCCGAACTCGGTCGACTGACCGGCGCCGACCTGGCCGTTGTAGGCCACGTTCGTCCAGCGCGTGGCCCCGCTGTCACCGCTGCGGTTGGCGTTCCAGGCGTTGGTGACCGTCGCGCCCGACGGCAACGTGAGCGTCACCGTCCAGGAGCCGATGGCCGACGAGCCGGCCGTCACCCGCACCGTCGCCACGAAAC
>NZ_QGKR01000284.1 GCF_003172955.1 Micromonospora acroterricola
CTGCCCCGCCCGGCGCTCGCGCCGGTCGCGGTGCCGGTGGGGGCGGTGCTGGCCGCCGCCGGCGTGGCGGGGCTGCTGGCCACCCGGGCCGGCACCCTCGCCGCCGAGGGCGTGCTGCTGGTGGCGGCGGTGATCGTCGCCGTCGGGGCGCGCACCGTCGAGGTGCGCGTCACCGGTTGCCTGGCCGCCGTTGCGGCGGCGTCCGCGTTGGCGGTGACCGCCCCGCTCGCCGGAGGTCTGCCGCTGCGGGCGGCGGCGTACCCGTTGCTGGCGGTGGCGGCGTTGGTCCTGGCCGTCGCCGCCGCGCTCGGTCCGCGGGCCCCGACGGCGGGAGCGCCCACCGGCGGGTCCGGAACGGAGGCGGCGGGTGCACCGGCTGCCCGGACGTCGGTCGGGCGGGTGCTGGACGCTGCCGCGCAGGCGGTGGCGCTGGTGGCGGCGCTGCTCGCGGTCGAGGTGGCGCGGCATCTCGCGACGGTCTGCGTGCTCTGGGGCGTCGCCGTCGCGCTCCGGCTGCTGCGCCGGGGCGAGCCGGCCGCCCGGCGGTGGGCGTTCGCCGCCATCGCCGGCGCCAGCGAGCTGCTCGGGGCCTGGGTGCTGCTGGCCGCGGGCGGGGTGACCGTGTTGGAGGCGTACACCCTGCCGGCCGCGGCGCTCGCCCTCGGCGCGGGTCTGCTGGCGCTGCGCACCCGCCCCGGGCCCAGCGCCGGCCAGCTGGTGAGCCCGGGCCACCCCGGTACGGGCGTGAGGGAACGGGAGCAGCAATGGCGCTCGGAGCGGTGGCGGAACCGCCGGTACGACGGCGAGGCAGTGACTACGCACAGTTGTCCCGACGGATCAGCCAGGCGGGCCTGCTGGAGCGGCGCCCCGGCTGGTACGTCGCCCGCATCGTGCTCACCCTCGGTGCCTTCGTGGCCGGCTGGGTCGCCGTGCTCCTCGTCGGCGACTCCTGGTGGCAGCTGCCGCTCGCGGCCGTGATGGCGGTGGCCACCACCCAGGTCGCGTTCCTCGGCCACGACGCGGGGCACCGTCAGATGTTCCGTCGGCGCGGTCCCAGCGAGCTGGTGGGGCTGTTCGCCGGCAACGTGGCGGTGGGGATCAGCTACGGCTGGTGGGTCGACAAGCACAACCGGCACCACGCCAACCCGAACCACGAGGATGAGGACCCGGACGTCGGCGCGGGCGCTCTGGTGTGGACGCCGGAGCAGGCGCTGGAGACCCGGGGATTCGGTCGCTGGCTGGCCAAGCGGCAGGCGTACCTCTTCTTCCCGATGCTGCTGCTCGAGGGCCTGAGCCTGCACGTGGCGAGCATCCGGGCGATCGTCGGCCGGGGACCGGACGGCCGGTACGCCACCCCGATGCGACACCGCGCGGTCGAGGCGGGTCTGCTCCTCGCGCACACCGCCGGCTACGTTGCGCTGCTGCTGGCGGTCATGTCGCCGGGGAAGGCGCTGGTCTTCGCCGCCGTCCACCAGGCGCTGTGGGGCCTTTACATGGGCTGCGCGTTCGCGCCGAACCACAAGGGCATGCCGATGCCGACCGCCGAGGACGAGCTGGACTTCCTGCGCAAGCAGGTGCTGACCTCCCGCAACGTGCGGGGCAGCCGGCTGGTGGACACCGCGCTGGGCGGGCTCAACTACCAGATCGAGCACCACCTGTTCCCGAACATGCCCCGGGCCAACCTGCGCCGGGCACAGCCGATCGTCCGCGCCTACTGCGCGGAGCAGGGCATCTCGTACGCGGAGACCGGGCTGGTCGAGTCGTACCGGCAGGCGCTCGGCCACCTGCACGAGGTGGGCCAGCCGCTGCGCGGCTGAGCGAGGCTGGGCTGGCTGGCCGCTGCGCGGCTGGGCTGGGTGGTCGCTGCGCGGCTGGACAGGTCGATGGCGGGGGCGGTGCCGGAAGGCGCCGCCCCCGCCGCGTCGTGCCGGACGGGCCGACACCCGCCACCGCTGGTCGATGCCGTCCGGGGGCACCGGTAGGGTTTGCGCATGGCAGACCTGCTCACCGCGGAAGCGGTGCGAGACGAGCTGGGCGGGCTGACGGGCTGGTCGGGCGATGGCACCGGGATCAGCCGCACGGTGGAGCTGAGCAGCTTCCCGGCGGCCATCGCGGTGGTCGACCGGGTGGCTGGCACGGCCGAGGAGGTCGACCACCACCCCGACATCGACATCCGCTGGCGCACGTTGACCTTCCGCTGCGTCACCCATTCGGCTGGCGGGGTCACCCACCGCGACATCGACCTCGCCCGCCAGATCGACGAGATCATTCGGAGTGCCCGATGAGGTTCGAGATCAGCAAGGTGCTGGACGCCATCGAGGGCCGGGTCTGCACCGACCCGTCACTGGCCCGGGCGGTGGTCGATTTGGCCGAGGTGATCCGCTACCAGGACATCGACGGCGGCCGGCCGGCGAGCCTGCTGCGGCTCGGCATGGTCATCGACGCGCTCTCCCGTGAGCTGGAGGAAGACAGCGTCCAGGTGTACGCCGTGGTGCACCGAGCGCTGCTCTCGGACGCCGACCTCACCTCCAACGAGCGCATGGTGGTCCGCCGCTGGGCCGACGACGGGCTCGTCGAGGTGCTGGACAATCCGGGCGACCGGATGCTGGAGGTCGCCGACCTGCTCGGGCTGCCGGTGCTCAGCCGGGTCCGCTTCGACGGGCTGCGCGGGCGGTTCCCGTGGCTGGTCGAGCAGCCCGGTCGGGTGCTCGCCCCGGTGCCCGGCGCCGGCGGGCCGGCGTTCATCGCGCACGTCGGTGGCGGGCACTCTCCGGTCGCCGGCAAGCGCTCGCCGACCGGGGCGAAGCTGCTGGCCCGCCAGTGGCGCTGCCCGGAGTCGGGTTGCGCGCTGTTCGGCAGCGGTGGTGGGGGTGGCGCCTTCGCCGACCTGGCCGGGGGTGCGGACCGCAGCCCGGCCGGTCAGCCGCCGCCCGCGCTGCGCAACGGCGTACCGACCTGCCCCCGCCACGGCGTACGGCTCGGTGACGCCGGTCCCCGGCCGCGCACGGAGGTGCTCGCGGTACGCGTCGGTGGCCTGGTCCGGCGGCGGTTCGTGCTCAGCGAGGAGCAGCCGGTGGTGGCCGGCCGGGCACCCGAGCAGGAGGGCGGGATCATGCTCGGGCAGTGGCTCAACGACGAGGCCCGACGGTGGATCAGCCGTGGCCACGTGCGCTTCGAGCTGCGGGTCGGCGAGGTCATCGTGACCGACGTCAGCACCAACGGCTCCGGCATCCGGCCGGCCGGCTCGATGGCCGAGGCGGACCGGATCGCCCTGGCCCCGCAGCAGTCCCGGGTGCTGGGCGAGAACGACATGGTGGAGCTCTACCCGGGGGTGCAGATCGGCCGGGCCGAGGAGCTGCCCACCGGCGCCCCGTTCACCCCCACCTCGGTGATGGCCGAGGCCCCGACCATGGCGATGCGCCTCCCCCGACCCTGACGCGAGGGGCGGGCGCCGGGACCGTGTCCCGACGCCCGCCCGAAGCGCGTCCCGGCTCAGCCGGCCAGCACGGCTGCCAGCTGGGCTACCGCCAGGTCGATCTCTTCCTCGGTGACGACCAGGGGCGGGGCGAGCCGGATGGTGGAGCCGTGGGTGTCCTTGACGAGGACGCCGCGCTCCATCAGGCGCTCACAGGCCTCGCGCCCGCTCATCAGCGCCGGGTCGATGTCCAGACCGGCCCAGAGACCGCGGACCCGTACCTCGACCAGACCCTTGCCGACCAGCCCTTCCAGGCCGGCCCGTAGCCGCTCGCCCAGCTCGGCCGAGCGGCGCTGGAACTCGCCGGTGGCCAGCAGCCGGACCACCTCGATCGCCACCGCGCAGGCCAGCGGGTTTCCACCGAAGGTGGAGCCGTGCTGGCCGGGCTTGAGCACGCCGAGCACGTCGGCGTTCGCCGCCACCGCGGAGACCGGCACGATGCCGCCGCCGAGCGCCTTGCCCAGCAGGTACATGTCGGGCACGACGCCCTCGTGGTCACAGGCGAAGGTGGCACCGGTGCGACCGAGGCCGGACTGGATCTCGTCGGCGATGAAGAGCACGTCGCGTTCGGTGCAGACCCGGCGTACGCCGGGGAGGTAGCCCTCCGGCGGCACCACCACGCCCTGCTCGCCCTGAATGGGCTCCAGCAGCACGGCCACGGTGTTCTCGTCGATCGCGGCGGCGAGCGCGTCCAGGTCGCCGTACGGGACGACGGTGAAGCCCGGCGTGTACGGCCCGAAGTCGGCGCGGGCGTCCTCGTCGGTGGAGAAGCTCACGATGGTCGTGGTCCGACCGTGGAAGTTGCCCTCGGCCACCACGATGTTGGCCTGACCGGCGGCCACGCCCTTGACCTGGTAGCCCCACTTGCGGGCCACCTTGATCCCGGTCTCCACCGCCTCGGCGCCGGTGTTCATCGGCAGCACCAGGTCCTTGCCGCACAGCTCGGCCAGCTCCCGGCAGAAGTCGGCGAACTGGTCGTGGATGAACGCCCGACTGGTCAGCGTCAGCCGGTCCAGCTGGGCGTGCGCGGCGGCGATCAGCTGTGGGTGCCGGTGGCCGAAGTTGAGCGCGGAGTAGCCGGCCAGGAAGTCCAGGTAGCGCCGGCCGTCCACGTCGGTGAGCCAGGCGCCGTCCGCGGACGAGATCACCACCGGCAGCGGGTGGTAGTTGTGCGCTGTCCAGCGCTCGGCGTCCCGGACCGCTCCGGGCGTCCGCAGGATGTCATCCACGATCACTTGCTTGCCTTTCCCTGACGGAGTCGCAGCGTGCAGCACTTCGGTCCGCCGCCGGCCTTACGCAGCTCGGACAGGTCGACACCGATGGTCTCGTAGCCCCGGTCGCGCAGTTTCGCGGCCAGGTCGGTGGCCTGCGCGGGCAGCACCACGTGCCGCCCGTCGCTGACCGCGTTCAACCCCAGCACCTCGGCGTCGGCCATCGTGGCGTGCACCGCGTCGGGGAAGAGCCGGCGCAGCACCGCCTGGCTGCCGGGGGAGAACGCCTCGGGCAGGTACGCCACGGTCCGCTCGTCGAGCACGGTCAGCGCGGTGTCCAGGTGGTAGAAGCGCGGGTCGACCAGCTGCATGGTGATCACGGGGTAGCCGAAGACCTCCTGCAGTTGGGCGTGGGAGGCGTGCGCGGTGCGGAAGCCGGTGCCGGCCAGCAGGTGGTCGCCCGCTAGCAGGACGTCGCCCTCGCCCTCGTTGACGTGCTTCGGGTCGTACATCTCGAAGCCGGCGGCCTCGAACCAGGCGCGGTAGGCCGGCGCCTCGTCGGCGCGCTGCGGGTCGCGGAACTGCACGGCCATCGCCTTGCCGTCGATCACGGTGCCGCCGTTGGCGGCGAAGACCATGTCGGGCAGGCCGGGCACCGGAGTGATCTCCTCGACGGTGTGGCCCAGGTCGCGGTACGTCTGGCGCAGCTGCTCCCACTGCCGGACGGCCAGCGCGGCGTCGACCGGCGCGCTCGGGTCCATCCAGGGGTTGATTGCGTAGTCGACGGCGAAGTACGTCGGCCGGCACATCAACAGGCGCTGGCTGGTGGCGTCCATCGTCATTGTCCTGCTCCCAGGGGTCGGGCGCGCCCGGCCACCGTGGCCCACGGGCTGGCGCCGTTGCTCAACGTTATGCGGCGTCAGCGGCAGGATCCACCACCGAGAGTTGCGCGCACCGAACATTCGTTGCGTCTGGCCGGCCTGGCGCTGTGATTCGTTGCGCGGAGCCCCGGAAACGCCTCGGGGCCCGGCGAGCCGGGCCCCGGAAACACTTCAGGGGCGGCGAACCGCCGCCCCTGAAAGGGTGTCGCCCGGCCGGTGAACCACCGGGTGGTCGGGCTGCCGGCGAACCGCCGGCTGCTCGCCGGTGCATCACCGGCGAGCGGGACAGTGCCCGCTAGAAACGATCGACAAACTGTGAGTCAAGCCACTCCCGGAACCGTTGCACCCAGTCGCCGTCGGTGGTCGGCCAGTCGAACTGGCCGGTCATCGCCAGCACACCGAGCACCACCGCGGCCAGCCCGATCAGCACGCCGAACAGCGCGTCGGTCTTGCCGGCGATGTGCCGGCGGCGGGTGGCGACCAGGCCGAGCACCGAGAGCACCGCGCCGAGGGCGCCGAGCCCGATGCCGTACCCGGCCAGGGTGCCGGTCAGCACGAAGAGCGCACCGGCCACGGAGACGATGAGGCCGAGGGTGGCGAGCAGGCTGGCCCGCGGCTTCGGGCCGCGCGTGACCGGCGGCTCCGGAGCGGTCCGGTCGGGGGTCGGGTCGACCGGCCGGTCGGTCGCGACCCGGTCCTCCGGGTCGGGCCGCCGGGTGGTCCCGTCCCGGCCGAGGTCGGCGTCCTGGGCGACGCCGCCCTTCGGGGCGGGAGCCGGGTCGGTGCCGGCCGTGCCGCGCCGCGGCTCGCCCTCCACCGGCCGGGCGGTGGCAGCGCGGGCCACCGCGGCCCGCTCGCTCGCCCGGCGCTCGGCCTCGCCGGTCTGGTCGCCGCTCGCGGCGTCGCTGCGGTACGTCGTCTGGTCGGCGTCCCGGTCGGTGACCACCGGGCTGCCGATGGCGCCGTCGGGCCGGCCGGCGCCGGTCGCCGTCGAATCGTCCCGGCCGATGCCGGCCGGGGTGTCGCGGCCGTCGACGCGGCCGTCGAGGTTCTCGTCTCGCGTCGGCGTCGGCTCGGACCGGCGGGACAGCGAAGGAATTCTGACCACTACACACCTCCTGAAGAATGCGTGGTGGCCGACGGATCGGGTGGCACCCACGCGCTACCGCCCTGAAGTACCCAGCTGGGCGTTTCCTGACACCGATCCCGGGTACGAGCGTCGTTGCCGGTTCTGGACGTCGGTCGGGCGGCCCGGCTTCCTCGACACAGGGTCGACCGCCGTGCTGACTATCCTTGGGACCCGTGCCAGAGGGACACACGATCCATCGCCTGGCGGCCCGGCACGCCGAGCTGTTCGCCGGGGACAAGGTGCACGCCGCCAGCCCGCAGGGCCGCTTCGCCGATGGCGCCGCCCTGCTCTCCGGCACCGTCCTGGAGGGCACCGAGGCGTACGGCAAGCACCTGCTGCACCACTACGCGGGCGAGCTGGTTCTGCACGTCCACCTCGGGCTGTACGGGAAGTTCACCGACGGGTCGGGGGAGCCGCCGGAGCCGGTCGGCCAGGTCCGGCTGCGGCTGGCCAGCGACCGCCACTGGCTGGAGCTGCGGGGGCCCACCGCCTGCGAACTGCTCACCCCGCCGGAGGTGGCCGCGCTGCGGGCCCGCCTCGGGCCGGATCCACTGCGCGCCGACGCCGACCCGGCGCGGGCGTACGCCCGGATCTCCCGCAGCCCGACGCCGCTGGCCGCGTTTCTGCTGGACCAGTCCGTGGTGGCCGGCACCGGGCTCATCTTCGTGACCGAGGCGCTGTTCCGGGCCGGGCTGCCGCCGACGCTGCCCGGCCGTGGCCTGACGCCGGCGGGCTGGGACGCGCTCTGGGCCGACCTGGTCGGGCTGATGCGGATCGCGGTCGAGCACGGCCGGATCGACACCGTGCGGGACGCGCACCTCCCGGAGGCGATGGGCCGCCCGGCGCGGGTGGACCGGCACGGCGGCGAGGTGTACGTCTACCGCCGCCCGGGCGCGCCCTGCCACGTCTGCGGCACCGAGGTGAGCCGCGGCGAGATGGCCGGACGCAACCTCTACTGGTGCCGCACCTGCCAGCCCGGCTGAGCACGCGGGTGCCCGCCCGGTCAGGCGTCGTCCAGCAGCCAGCGGACCACGTCGGTGTGGTGCGGGAGAGCGGCGTTCTCGGCAAAGCCCCAGGCCAGCGTGTGGCCGATCGTCCAGCCCCGGACCCGCTCCCGGTCCAGTCCCAGTTCGGCGCTGAGCCGGTCCAGCCGGTACCGGACGGCGGCCGGCGAGTGGCCCAGCTCCCGGCCGCGCACCATCGGCACCACCGAGAACTCCCGCTCGCCGGTGAGCGGCTTCGGGTCGATCACCAGCCACGGTTCCCGGTCGGCGGCCAGCACGTTGCCGGCGTGCAGGTCCTGGTTGACCAGCACCTGCTCACCCTGACTGGACGCCAGCCCGGCGAGCAGGTCGAGCGCCGCGTCGAGGAGCCGCCGCTCGTACGGCCGGCCGGCCCTCTCCCAGGCGTGGGGCATCCGGTCGATCCAGCCGGCGACCTCGTCGGCCAGCGGGGTGAACGGCGCGCCGGCCGGACGCCACAGCCGGGGCAGCAGCCCGGTCACCGCGTCCAGAGCCCGGTCGGCGGGCAGGTCGTGCAGCGGCATGCCCGGCTGGCAGCGCTCGACCAGCAGCGCCCGCGACCGTGGGTCGTGGTCGAGCAGCCGGATGGCGCCGTCGCCGTTCCACCGGGCCAGCGCGTCGGCCTCGTGCAGGCTCTCCCCGTCCGGGTACTGGAGCTTGAGCACCGCCGCCGTCCCGTCGGGCAGGTCGGCGGGGAGCGCCAGGGAGGCAAAGGCGTGCCGGAAGGGTGGCCCGAGTCGCAATGACCATCGTTCGGTGCACTCCGCCACCCGGTCGGGGAGCGCGGCGAGCCAGTGCCGGCCGGCCGGTGACCGGCGTACCCAGTCGAGTCCGTCGGGCAGATCCACCCGGTCATTCTGGAGCGTCGTCCGGCGGGCGGCGGCACCGGCACCGGGCTGCCGCCGCCGGTGTGACGCGACCGGAATTGACAGTCGACCGGCCGCCAGACAGGGTGGAGCCGAGACAACGATGTCAACGGACAAATGGGAGTAACCGTACCCCCATGACCCACCTGGGTGGGCGATCGCTCCCGGCGTCGCGTTGGCGGTTTCCCGGCGCGGACCAGGCCCGCCCGCCGATCCTGGCCGTATGTCCCTTCCCTACCCGGCGGTGACCAGCTGAGATGACCGACGTGCCCCGATCCGCAGCCGAACCGACCCCTGCCCCGGCAGGGGCAGCCGACCTGCCCGACCTCGATCTGTTCCTCGCCGACCAGACCCGCACGCTGCTCGACACGGCCCGGCGCGCGCTCCGGCCCGAGGGCGGCTTCTGGTGGCTGACCGACGACCTCACCCCGGACCGCGGCGAACCGCTGCACACCTGGATCACCTGCCGGATGACCCACGTGTCCGCCCTCGCCCACCGCAACGGCGATCCGGATGCCGCAGCCCTCGTCGACCACGGGGTCGCCGCACTCTCCACGCTGCTGCGTGACGACCGGTACGGCGGCTGGTTCGGCGCCGTCGACCAGCAGGGCACGCCGACCAACGAGCGCAAGGCCGGGTACGACCACGCGTTCGTGCTGCTCGCCGCGTCCGGGGCGGCCCGTGCCGGGCGGCCCGGCGCGGACCGGCTCCTCGACGACGCTCTGGCCGTGGTGCTCGACCGGTTCTGGGACGCCGAGGCCGGCGCGGTCCGTGAATCCTGGAACCGGGACTGGACGGTCACCGAGGACTACCGGGGCGCGAACAGCAGCATGCACATGGTCGAGGCGTTCCTCGCCGCTGCCGCGGCCACCGGCGACGCGAGCTGGACCGACCGGGCCCTGGCGATCGGCACCCATCTGGTGCACGGGGAGGGCGCCCGGCACGACTGGCGCCTGCCCGAGCACTTCACCGCCGACTGGACGCCGCTGCCCGACTACAACCGGGACCGGCCCGCCGACCCGTTCCGGCCGTACGGCTCCACGATCGGGCACTGGCTGGAGTGGGCCCGGTTGCTGCTGGAGCTGGAGGCGGTCCTGCCGCAGCCGCCGCGGTGGCTGCTCGCCGACGCCCGTGCCCTGTTCGCCGCCGCCGTGCGGCGCGGCTGGGCGGTCGACGGCGCCGACGGCTTCGTCTACACCATCGACTGGGACGACCGGCCCGTGGTCCGCTCCCGGATGCACTGGGTGGTGGCCGAGGCGATCGGCGCGGCGGTCACCCTGCACCGGCGCACCGGGGACGCGGTCTACGCCGACTGGTACCGGGTCTTCTGGGCGTACGCCCGGCGCCACCTCATCGACGACACCGGGTGGCGGCACGAGCTGGACGCGGACAACCACCCCGCCGACACGGTCTGGCACGGCCGGCCGGACGTCTATCACGCGTACCAGGCCGTCCTGCTGTCCCGCTCGGCCGACGCGCTCGGCGGCCCCGGCCCGCTCGCCCCGGGCGAGGTGACCGCGTGATCGTGGTCGCGGGTGAGGCGCTGATCGACCTGGTGGTCACCGCCGAGGGGCAGCGGGCGGTACCGGGCGGCTCGCCGGCGAACGTGGCCGTCACGCTGGCCCGGCTCGACCAGCCGGTGCGGCTGCTGGCCCGCCTCGGCGCCGACGGGTACGGCCGGCAGCTCGCCGAGCACCTGAGCGCCAACGAGGTGGACCTCGCCTGGGCGGTCCGCGCCGAGCAGCCCACCTCGGTGGCGGTGGCCACCCTGGACGCCAGCGGGAAGGCGAGCTACGAGTTCCGGCTGGCCGGCACGGCGGACTGGCAGTGGACCTCCCAGGAGTTGCCCGAGCTGGCCGGATCACCGGCGACCGCCCTGCACACCGGGTCGCTCGCGCTCGCGCTGGCGCCGGGCGCGCAGGTGCTGGAGGACCTGCTCACCCGCGAACGTCAGCGGGACGGGCTCACCGTCTCGATCGACCTCAACCTGCGTCCCAGCATCGTCACGGACCGGTCGGGGGAGCAGGCGAGGGTACGGCGGCAGGTGCGCCTCGCGCACCTGGTCAAGGCCAGCGACGAGGACCTGGCCTGGCTCTACCCGGACCGGACGGTGCGGGACGTGATGACCGAGTGGCGCGATGCCGGGGTGTGCTGCGCGGTGGTCACCCGGGGCGCCGATGGGGCCGTGCTGCTCGCCCCGGACGGATCGGTGCACGAGGAGCCCGCGGTGCCCACGACGGTGGTCGACACCGTCGGGGCCGGTGACGCGTTCACCGGCGGCCTGCTGGCCGCGCTGGCCGACCTCGACGCGCTCGGTGACCGGCCGGCCGACCGGCTCGCCGCGCTGAGCGCGGCGCAGTGGGCCACGGTGCTCCGGCAGGCCGCGCTGGTGGCCGCGTTGACCTGCGCCCGCCGCGGGGCGGACCCGCCCCGCCGGGCCGAGGTGGCGGCCCTGCTCAACACGTGAGCTGAGCCCACCGCGCCGGCCCGACCGTCAATGGGCCGGCGCGGTCGGCCGTCCGGCGGCCGGAGGGGCCAGGCGGCCGGAGGGCAGGCTGGAGGGGTCAGGCGGCCGGAGGTCAGGCGGTCGGCGGGGTCAGGCGGCCGGCGGGGTCAGCCCCCGGCGCAGCAGGCGGGTGGGGAGCACGGTGGTCGACGGCGGTGAGTCGTCACCGGCGATCCGCCGGAAGAGCCGTTCGGTGGCGACCCGGGCCAGCTCCCGGGTGTCGTACCCGACGACGGTCAGCGGCCGGGGCATGAGGTGGGCCAACTCGAAGTCGTCGAAGCCGGCCAGCGCGGCGTCGCTGCCCCGCCGGTGCAGCTCCTGGAGGGCGCCGACGGTGAGCCGGTTGTTGCCGCAGAAGAAGGCGGTGGGCGGGTCGGGCAGGTCGAGCAGCGCGGCGACCGCACGCCCGGCCTCCTCCGGCGCGATCAGGCGGTCGCGGACCAGCGACTCGTCGGGTTCGATCCCGGCGGCGGCCAGCGCCGCCCGGGCGCCGGCCAGCCGCTCGCGAATGGTCGGCACGCTCGGTGCGCCGAGCAGGACACCCACCCGGCGGTGCCCCTCGGCGAGGAGGGCGCCGACCCCGGCCCGGCTGCCACCCTCGTTGTCCAGCAGCACGGCGTCCGCGAGCAGCCCCTGCGGGGGCCGGTCCAGGAAGACCACCGGCATGCCCAGCTCGACCTCCCGGCGCAGGAACGAGTGGTCGGGGCCGGCCGGCACCACCAGCAGCCCGTCGACCCGGCGCTGGGTGAAGTCCTGGAGCAGGGCCCGTTCCCGCTCCGGGTCCTCCTCCGAGGAGGCGGTGATCAGCATGGTCCCGTGCGCGGCGGCGATCTCGGCGGCGACGCTGGCGATGGTGGCGTAGAACGGGTTGGCGATCTCCTCGATGAGCAGCCCGACGGTGGCGTTGAGCTGCCGGGAGCGCAGGTTGCGCGCGATGTCGTTGCGCCGGAAACCCAGCTCGGCGATGGCGGCCAGCACCCGGCCCACCAGCTCCTGCCCGACCGGCTCGTCGTTGACCACCCGCGAGACCGTCTTGAGGCTGACCCCGGCGTGCCGGGCCACGTCGACCATCGTCGGACGTCGGCGCGCGGTCGGCCGGGTCGGGGTCTGCGTCACGGGGTGGTCCTCCACGGGTGGCGCGGGTCAGCGGCCGGCGGCGGTGAGCGCGTCGACCGCCTTTCGGGCGGCGATCAGCACCGGGTCCCAGACCGGAGCGTACGGCGGAGCGTAGCCCAGGTCGAGCCCGGTCATCTCGTCCACCGTCATGCCGTTCCACAGCGCCACGGCCAGCGTGTCGATGCGTTTCGCCGCCTCGGACCAGCCGACGATCTGCGCGCCGAGCAGCCGCCCACTGGGTCGCTCGGCGATCAGCTTGACGGTCATCCGCCGGGAGCCGGGGTAGTAGCCGGCCCGGTTGGTCGAGTCGGCGACCACGGAGATGAAGTCGAAGCCGGCCGCCGTGGCGTCCCGCTCGCGGAGGCCCGTCCGGCCCACCTCCAGCTCGCAGACCTTCGTGACGGCCGTGCCGATCACGCCCAGGAAGCTCGCGTACCCGCCGCCGATGTTGATCCCCGCCACCCGGCCCTGCTTGTTGGCGTGGGTGCCCAGTGGCACGTGCACCGGCATGCCGCTGACCCGGTGCAGCGTCTCCACGCAGTCGCCGGCCGCCCAGATCCCGGGCAGCCCGGGCACCCGCATCCGGCGGTCCACCCGGATCGCTCCGGTCGGCCCGAGCGGCAGCCCCGCGGCCTCGGCGAGCGCGGCGTTCGGGCGTACGCCCAGGCCCAGGACCACGACGTCGGTCGGGATCGGGCCCTCGGCGGTGACCACCGCGGACACCCGGCCGTCCCGCTCCTCCAGGCCGCTCACCGCCATCCCGGTGCGGATCGTCATGCCCAGGCCGCGCATGGCCTCGGCGACCAGCTCGGCCATGTCGCCGTCCACCGTCGACATGGGCTGGTCGGACTGCTCGACCAGGGTGACCGAGAGGCCGCGCTCGATCATGGCCTCGGCCATCTCGACGCCGATGTACCCGCCGCCGACCACCACGGCCCGGCGTGGCCGCGGCTCGCCGTCCAGCCATTCGCGCAGCGCCGCCCCGTCGTCGAGGGTCTGCATGCCGAACACGCCGGCCGCGTCCGTGTGCGCCCACGAGGGCTTCACCGGCACCGCGCCGGCGGCGTACATCAGCTCGTCGAAACGCTCGCGGATCTCGCCGCCCTGTTCCAGGTCACGGACGACCACCTCGCGGCGTTCCAGGTCGATGGCGGTGACCTCGTGGCGGGTCCGCACGTCGATGGCGAACTCGCTGCGGAAGGTCTCCGGGGCGCGGGCGATCAGCTGCTCGGGGCCGGATACCAGGCCGCTGATCCAGTACGGGATGCCGCACGCCGAGTAGGAGGTGAAGTGACCCCGCTCGAAGACCACGATCTCCAGGTCACCGGCGTCGCGGCGGCGTCGGGCCTGGGACGCCGCGGACATGCCCGCGGCGTCCCCGCCGATGACGATCAACCGTTGCGCCACGGGACCATCCTGTCACGTGGGTGATCAGCCGCGGGTCTGTCGCGCCACGTCCTGCACCACGTCGGTGAGCCGTCCGGTGTGGGCGAACACCGCCCGCTGCCGCGCCGCGCCGGTGCCGTGCCGGCGCAGCCCGCCGAGCAGGTCGCTCACCTCGGCCCAGTCGCCGTGCTGCTCCAGCGCCGGTCGCATCCGTTCCACGAACCGGTCCAGCAGGTCCCAGGCCGGGCGCAGCTCGCCGTTGGTGACGTCGACGCCCTCGCCCTCCAGGCCGTCGTGGGCGGCCCGCCAGTGTGCGCCGACGAGCAGGTGGTGGTCGGTCCGCAGCGCCGGACGGCCGGCCTCGACCTCCGCCATGGCGGTGGCCACCAGGGCCCGGACCAGCGCGGCGACCAGCACCGCGTCGTCGACGGACGGGCAGACGTCACCGATCCGCAGCTCCACCGTCGGGTACTTCGCCGACAGCCGGGCGTACCAGTAGAGCATCCCCTCGTCGAGCATCACCCCGCTGGAGATCAACTGGCGGATCAGCCGCTGGTAGTGCTCGTGCGACTCCAGCCAGGGCGTCGGCGCCACCGACGGCCAGCGCTCCCACTCGACCGAGCGCCAGCTGGCGTAGCCGGTGTCCTCGCCACGGGCGAAGGGGGAGTTGGTGGTCACCGCGTGCAGCATCGGCAGCCAGGGCCGGACGTGGTTGAGCACCTGCACACCGGTCTCCGGGTCCGGAATGCCTACGTGCACGTGCATGCCGTTGTTGCCGGGACCGGGGACGAGCAGCCGGAACCGTTCGATCATCCGGTCGAAGCGGGGCTTGTCCACCACGGGCGGCACCGGGCCGTCCACCGGTCCGGTGCCGATGGCGAGCAGCCGTACGCCGGCCCGCTCGGCGGCATCGGCGAGCGCCCGGCGCAGCACGCCGAGGGAGTGCCGGATCGAGGAGAGCTCCAGGCCGGGCGGGGTGCCGGTCTCGATCTGGCTGGTCTGGAACTCCCGCTCCACCTGCCCGCGCAACTCCGCCGGCACCTGCTCGAGAACCAGGTCGACGGCGGGTACCGCGGCCCCGGTGTGCGGATCGACGAGGAGGAACTCCTCCTCGACACCCACGGTGAGCAAATCGGTCCCCGCGGCCGTGCCGCTGGGCGCCTCCGCCACCTGGCCGGTCATCGACACCACCGTCCGTTCCTGCCGCTCGCGGTCCGTCCGCGTCGGCTCGGTCGTCTGGTTACCCAACGTGGCGATGCCCGGAAACGTGGCGCTGGCGCGTCGCCGCGCGTGTCGGCCGGCCACCGCGTGTCGTGCCCTGCGTGTCGTCGTCGGCACCGGGGCATGACCGCCATTCGGCCGGACGGCGTGACACCGGGGCCTACGCTGGCCCCGTGCCGGTAGCGCTGAGGTTTTTCGGGATCGCGTGGATGTCCGCGTTCGCGCGGCTCACCCTCGTCGCCGAACGCCCGGCTGACCTGCTCGCCGGTGCCGCGCTGACCGCCCTGGTGCTGTTCGCCGTGCTCCTCGCGGCGCGGGTGCCGGGCCGCTCGGGCGTGCCCGGCTCCGCGCGGCGCTGGGCGGGACTGCGCGCCCGCTCCCGTGGTCGCCGGGTGCCCCGGCAGGTCGACCCGGACGCCGCCGGCGGCGACGTGCCGGACGACGGCACGACCGA
>NZ_QGKR01000287.1 GCF_003172955.1 Micromonospora acroterricola
GCGTCAGCCGGCGGCGGGTGGGCGTACCGGTGGGGCGGTCAACGAGTCGACGGAGCGCGGCGCGGCGCCGTCGCGGGGTGCGGCGTCCACCGGCGCGGCGAGCAGGTCCGGGCGGGACACGCCGCCGACACCGGACTGCTCGGCGGCGATCTTTTCCTGGAGGAGCAGGATTCCGTGCAGCAGCGCCTCCGGCCGGGGCGGGCAGCCGGGCACGTACACGTCGACCGGGATGAGCTGGTCGACGCCCTTGGTCACCGAGTACGAGTCCCAGTAGGGGCCGCCGCAGTTGGAGCACGCGCCGAACGAGATGACGTACTTCGGCTCGGGCATCTGGTCGTAGAGCCGCTTGATCGCCGGGGCCATCTTGTCGGTCACCGTGCCGGAGACCACCATCAGGTCGGCCTGCCGGGGGCCGTGGGCGAACGGGATCACGCCAAGCCGGATGAAGTCGTGCCGGCCCATGCTGGTGGCGATGAACTCGATCGCGCAGCAGGCCAGGCCGAAGTTGAAGACCCAGAGCGAGTAGCGGCGGCCCCAGTTCAGCACGAACCGGATCGGCTCGCCGAGCACTGCCGGCATCTGCACGATCGTCCCCCTTCCTGTCCCCCACCGGACAGTCAACCACAGCGGCCGACCCGGGCCCGGTGGCCGCTCGACGCGGGCCACTGCCCCGCCTCGGCATCGGTCCGCGACGGGGCCGCCGGGCGGTCTGAGCCGTGACACAGTCGGCTTTCCGGCAGTCGCAACCTTTCCCGGCGGCGCGGTGTGTCACCTCTGTCGGGTGCCGACGCCGCGTACACCACGGGGGAGAGCGAGTGAGTGTGACGAGAGAAGTTCGGGCGGGTGAACCACCGCCGGACCACCTTCACGACGTCGGGCCCGATCGGGCCGAGCTGAGCTTCGACGACTTCTACCATGCGCACTACCGAGGTCTGGTGGTGCAGCTGACCGCCTACACGGGGGACCGGGGTCACGCGCAGGACCTGGTCCAGGAGGCCTTCTGCAAGGCGTTCGCCCGCTGGGACCGGGTGGCCGGCTACGACGACCCGCTGGCGTGGGTCCGCAGGGTCGCCTGGAACCTCGGCCACAACCGGTGGCGAAGGCTGCGCACCGCGCAGGCCTACCTGCTGCGGCAGCGGGAGACGCATGTCGCCGGGCCGACGCCGGACCGGGTGGCGGTCGACGCGGCGCTGGCGAAGCTGCCGCCCCGCCAGCGTCGGGCGGTGGTGCTGCACTATCTCGCCGACCTGACGGTGGCCGAGATCGCGGCGCAGGAGCGGGTCGCCGAGGGCACCGTCAAGTCCTGGCTGCACCGGAGCCGGACGACGCTCGCGGGCTATCTGCGCGACACCACGGACGGGGTGGGAAATGTCTGAGCTGGAGAACATCGACCTGGCCGGGGAGTTCAACCGGTACCGTGGCGTGCTGCTGGCCGAGGTCGAGGTGCCCGGGCCGGCGGCGGTCCGGCGGACCGTACGCCAGCGGAAGCGGCGCTACCGTGCCACGGCCGGAGCGGCGGCGGTCGCGCTGCTGGGCGGTCCTGCCGTCGGGTACGCGGCCCTGAACGGCCCTGGCCCGACACCCGGGCCGCTGCCGCCGACCCCGAGCGTGACCGCGAGCCCCACGCCGAGCGTCTCGCCGAGCCCCACCGGGACGCCCTCGGCGACCAGCGCCAGCCCCACCCAGGCCGTGTCACCGGATGGGCGGATCAGCCGGGCACAGTTGCTCGCCGCGAAGGTGGACCTGCCGGCCTGGCGATCGGGGCCACCGGACTGCCCGGTGAGCGGGGTCCGGTTGGTCGGCGACCCGAGCACCGCCAAGGAGGGGACGAACGCCCTCGAGAAGATCGATTACGCCGACGTCGACGGTGACGGCGCGACCGAGACGGTGGCCATGCTGTTGTGCTCGTTCGGCACCGGTGGACCGCAGCAGGTCGTCGCGTTCGATCGGGACGAGGCGGGCAGGATCGTCACGATCGGCCGGGTGGTGGCCACCAGCCGCGAGAAGCCGCAGTGGTTGACCTCGCTGGACGGGCGCTCCGACGGCATCGTCCGGGTGGAGGTGGCCGACCTGCATCCGGGGGGTGGCTGGCCGGGCGAGTGGTCGCAGCGGCAGTGGCGCGGCTACCGCTGGACGGGCGAGCGGTTCTCGCAGGTCGAGGGGCCCACCTCGTTCGGCCCGAACCCGTACTCCACCAACCTGGCGGTGACCGCGAAGGACCTCATCCTGGCCGACGATCCGACGGACGGCTCCCGGGTCGGCGCGGTCCAGGTGCGGGTCCGCGCCCTCGGGGACCGGCGTGTCGATGAGGTCTTCCTCAATCTGGACCTGCCGGCCTCCCTCGTGCCGGACGGCCCCGCCTGGTCCGACTGCGGGCCGGACGCCGGAAAGTACGGGCCCCCGCTGCGGTGCCGCCTGGGTCCGATCGAGCCGAACGGCGAGCTGACGGTGCGCCTCGGCGTGCGACTGCCCCCGGGCGCCGAGCTGCCACCGGGCACGGCGACGGTGCGCGGCACGGCCGCCGGCCCCGGCGGGAACTACCTGATCGACCCCGACGTCGGGAACAACGAGGACACGATCGCCTACCGGTGACCGGTCGGTGGGGTGGCGGCGTGGCCGCCACCCCACCGGTCACCAGGCCGGGCGTTGCAGCAGGCCGACGAACTCCACCAGCAGCCGCTCGCGCAACGCCGGCGGCGCGGCGTCGAGCAGCGTGTTGACCAGCGCCATCCGCTCCGGCAGCGGGCCGCCCGCCGACCCGCCGTCGGGGCCCGCTCCGGCGGCCGGCTCGGCGCCCATGCCCAGTCCGGCGGCCAGGCCGGCAACCAGCTCCGGGGTCAGCGCGTCCGGGGTGAGGGCGCCGGCCAGGGCGGCCAGCTCCGGGGGCAGCCGGACCGGCCCGGCCGCCCGGGCCGCCACCACCGCGTCGGCCAGGTCCGGCCCGAACTCGGCCACCCGGGGCGCGACCGCCGCGGTCACCGTGAGGTGCACGCTGGCCGGCAGACCGGCGTACGAGAGCTGGGGCTGGGTGTGCCAGCCGCGCGCCGTCAGCTCGTCGACCAGGACGAACAGGTCGGGTCCGCCCTCGGTGGCGGTGAAGCAGACCACGGTGGACTCGGGCTCGGCCATCAGTCGCAGCCCGTCGACGCCCCGCACCGCGTCGGCCAGGCCGGCGACCGCGTCGCGGGTCAGCGACGTCAGGCGCAGGTATCCCTCGTCGCCGAGGTGCCGCAGGGTGGCGTACGCGGCGGCGATGGGCCCACCGGAGCGCGTCGAGGCGATGGTCGGGTTGATCATCGTGTAACCGGGCCAGTCCGCGTACGCGAAGTACTGCGGCGCCCGCAGCGCGGCGGTCCGGTGCAGCAGCACGGACACGCCCTTCGGGGCGTACGCGTACTTGTGCAGGTCGACCGAGATCGAGGTGACCCCGGGCACGGCGAAGTCGAACGCCGGCACCGGTTGGCCGAGGCGGCGCAGGTACGGCAGGGTCCAGCCGCCGAAGCAGGCGTCCACGTGGCAGCGCACCCCGGCCGCGGCCGCCGCCGCGGCGATCTCGGCGACCGGATCGACCACCCCGTGCGCGTACGACGGCGCGGAGCAGGCCACCAGCACGGTCTCCGGGCGGATCGCGGCGGCCATCGCGGCCGGGTCGGGGCGCAACGTGTCCGTCGAGACCGGCACCACGTCCATCTCCACCCGCAGGTAGTGCGCCGCCTTGGCGAAGGCCGCGTGGGCGCTGGACGGCACCACGATCCGCGGCTCGGTCACCTCCGGCCGGGCGTCCCGGGCGGTCTTGACCGCCAGGATCAGCGACTCGGTGCCGCCGCTGGTGACGCTGCCGACGACGTCCGGCGCGCCGGTGCCGGGCCCGCCACCGAGCACGGTGGCCGCCGCGCCGACCAGCGCGTTCTCCATCGCCAGCAGGGACGGGAACGCGGTCGGATCCAGCCCGTTGACGTGGGCGCTCTCCCGGTGGGCGGCGGAGGCCAACTCGTCCAGTCCCGGCACCGCCGGGTCGTACACGTACGCGAACAACCGTCCGCCGTGCGTGGGCCGGTCCGCCGCCCGGAGCGCGCGGATCTCTGCGAGCACGGCCTCCGCCGCCACCCCGTTCTTGTCGATCATGGAGGTGTGGTGCCCTTCTCGTGATGGTCAGTGGCCGTCGTCCCCACCACGACCCCCTGATCGGCGGGCCGGTCGTGGTGTCCGGCGGCGGCGAGGAGGGCGGGGGTGAGTGTGTAGCGGCGGAGCAGCAGGACCGGGGGGCCCACCAGGAGGGCGGGTAGGACGGTGAAGCCGAGCAGGACGCCGAGGCGGGCGAGGTCGGACTGGGCGGCGGCCGTGCCGGTGTCGGAGGAGACGTAACCGGAGAGTTGGAGCACCAGGCCGTAGATGCCCGGGCCGAGGGCCAGGCCGAAGGTCTCCCCGGCGGTCCAGAGGCCGGTGAAGACGCCAGCCTGCCGCCGGCCGGTGCGCGCGGTGTCGTACGCGATGCAGTCCGGCAACATGGCCAGCGCGAACACCTGCTGGCCGGCGTACCCGACGCCGATCACCGCGACCAGCAGGTAGACCGCGACCGGCGGGAGCACCGGCGCGGCCACCAGGGCGAGCGCGCCCACGGCGAGGATCAGCGCGGCGGTGACCAGGGCGGCCCGCTTGCCCAGCCGCGCGCCGACCCGGGTCCAGATGGGCATCACCAGCAGCGCCGGCCCGACGAAACAGACGAAGAGCAGGGTCGGCCCGCTCTCCTCGTCGCGCAGGATCTGCCCGGCGAAGTAGTTGACCCCGGCCAGGATGGTGGCCACGCCGGCGGACTGCACCACGAAGCAGATCAGCAGCGCGCGGAACGGCCGGTTGGCACCGGCGACCGCGAGTTGGGCACGCAGTGTCGGCTCGCTGCCGCCCACCGCCCCGGTGGGCGCGGACCGGGTGCCGAGGAACGCGCCGACGGCGCCGAGGGCGATCAGCACCGCCACGAACAGCCCCATCCACCGGTGCCCGGGCACACCGTCGCCACCGGCGGTCACCACCAGCGGGGCGACCGCGCCGGAGACCAGGATGGCCAGCGCCAGCACGGCGATCCGCCACGTCATCAGCCGGGTGCGTTCGGTGTAGTCGTCGGTCAGCTCGGCGGGCATCGCCACGTACGGCACCTGGAAGAAGGCGAACGCGGTGGCGGTGGCCAGGAAGGCGAACGCGACGTACGCCGCAGCCGCTGGGCCGCCGTCGAACGGTGCGGCGAAGATCGCCGCGAAGAGCACGGCGAGCGTGAGGCCGGCGACGAGCAGGTACGGCCGGCGGGCGCCCCAGGGCGACCGGGTGCGGTCGGAGATCCGCCCGGCGACCGGGTTGACCAGCACGTCCCACGCCTTGGGCAGCAGCACCAGCAGGGCGGCCACGCCGGCGGCGACGCCCAGCGTGTCGGTCAGGTACGGCAGCAGGAGCAGCCCGGGCACCGTGCCGAACGCGCCGGTGGCCAGGGAGCCGAGCGCGTATCCGGCGTGCACCGACCGGGGTAGCCGGCCGGCGGCTGGTGAGCCGGCGTCACCCGGCGGCGGCTTCATGGGGCCGAATGTTACTCACGTTATGGCGGGGGTCACATCCCCTCCTCCGGCGACCAGGCCGCCACCCGGATGTCCACGCCCTCGCCGCGCAGCGGCACCCCCTCGGCGCGCAGCCGGGCCCGCGCCTCCCGCTCGTGCCCCGGCGGCAACCGCCCGGCGGAGGTGACCACCCGGTGCCAGGGCACCGAGCCGCCGTGCCGGGCCATGATGCTGCCCACCAGCCGTGCCGAGGCCCGACCCGAACGCTCGGCGAGCGCGTCGGCCACCCCGCCGTACGACATCACCCGGCCCTCCGGGATCCGCTCGACCAGGTCGAGCACCGCCTCGACGTACTCGTCAGGTGTCACAGTCGGCCACGATATGGGAACGCAACCGGGACGCACCGCACCGACCACGCAGAATGGGCGGGTGCGCGACGCAGTCACGGCCGCCCGACGGGTCGTCGTCAAGATCGGATCCTCCTCGTTGACCACCGCGACCGGCGGGCTGGCCGACGAGCGGGTCGACGCGCTGGTCGACACCCTCGGCCGGCTCGCCGCCGAGGGGCGCGAGGTGGTGCTCGTCTCCTCGGGCGCGATCGCCGCCGGCCTGTCCCCGCTCGGGCTGACCCGACGCCCGCGCGACCTGGCCACCCAGCAGGCCGCCGCCAGCGTCGGGCAGGGCCTGCTGATCGGCCGGTACGCGGCCAGCTTCGCCCGGCACCGGCTGACCGTCGGGCAGGTGCTGCTCACCGTCGACGACGTCACCCGGCGGGCGCACTACCGCAACGCGTACCGCACCCTGCGCAAGCTGCTCGACCTGCGCGCCGTGCCGATCGTCAACGAGAACGACACGGTGGCCACCGAGGAGATCCGGTTCGGCGACAACGACCGGCTGGCCGCCCTGGTGGCCGCGCTCGTGCACGCCGACCTGCTGGTGCTTCTCTCCGACGTGGACGCGCTCTGGACCGGTGACCCCACCCGCCCGCACTCCACCCGGATCGCGGAGGTCCACGGCGAGGACGACCTCGCCGGCATCACCATCGGCGGGGCCGGCCGCTCCGGCGTCGGCACCGGCGGCATGGTGACGAAGGTCGAGGCGGCCCGGATCGCCACCGGCTTCGGCATCCCCGTGGTGCTCACCGCCGCCGACCTGGTCGCCCCGGCGCTGGCCGGCGAGCCGGTCGGCACGCTGTTCCACCCGCAGCGGCAGCGCCCCGCGGCCCGGCTGTTCTGGCTGGCCCACGCCACCTCGCCACGGGGGCGGCTGCACCTCGACCCGGGCGCGGTGGCGGCCGTCGTCGGGCGGCGCAAGTCGCTGCTGCCCGCCGGCATCACCGCCGTGGACGGGACGTTCACCGCCGGCGACCCGGTCGACCTGGTGGACGCCGGCGGCGCGCCCGTCGCGCGCGGGCTGGTCAACTACGACGCGGTGGAGCTGCCCGGGCTGCTCGGTCGCTCCACCTCGGAACTGGCCGCGGCACTCGGCCCGGCGTACGAGCGGGAGGTCGTCCACCGCGACGACCTCGTACTGCTGTGAGCAGCTTGTCATCACGCACGTGAGGAGCGCAGGATGAGCGTCGTCGAGCAGGCGCGACGGGCGCGGGACGCCGCCGCGGCACTGGCCGTGGCCACCCGTACGGTCAAGGACGCCGCGCTGGTCGCGATGGCCGACGCGCTGGTGGCGCGTACCCCGGAGATCCTGGCCGCGAACACGACGGACCTGGCGGCCGGCCGGGAGGCCGGGCTGAGCGCGTCCGTCCTGGACCGGCTCGCCCTCGACGCGGGCCGGGTGGCCGGCATCGCCGACGCGCTGCGCCAGATGGCCGCGCTGCCCGACCCGGTGGGCGAGGTGGTCCGCGGCTCGACCCTGCCCAACGGGCTGGAGCTACGCCAGATCCGGGTGCCGTTCGGGGTGGTCGGCATCATCTACGAGGCACGCCCCAACGTGACCGTGGACGCGGCCGGGATCTGCCTGAAGTCCGGCAACGCGGCGCTGCTGCGCGGGTCGTCGTCGGCCGCGCACTCCAACGCCGCGCTGGTCGCGGTGCTGCGCGACGCGGTGGCCGGGGCCGGACTGCCGGCCGACGCGGTGCAGCTGCTCGACGCCAGCTCCCGCGAGTCGGTCAAGGAGCTGATGCGGGCGCGGGGCCTGGTCGACGTGCTGATCCCGCGCGGTGGCGCGTCGCTGATCCGCACCGTGGTCGAGGAGTCGACCGTGCCGGTGATCGAGACCGGGGTGGGCAACTGCCACGTCTACGTGGACGCCGCCGCGGACGTGGCGCAGGCCGTCGCGGTGACGCTGAACGCCAAGACGCAGCGCCTGTCCACCTGCAACACCGCCGAGTCGCTGCTGGTGCACGCGGACGTCGCGGCCGCGTTCCTGCCGCCGATGCTGGCGGCGTTCGCCGAGGCCGGAGTGACCGTGCACGGCTCGCCCGAGGTGGCTGAACACTCGGCCGCCGTGGTCCCGGCCACCGAGGAGGACTACGCCACCGAATACCTGTCCGCGGACATCTCCGTCGCGGTGGTCGACTCGCTCGACACGGCGATCGCGCACATCCGGCGGTACGGCACCGGGCACACCGAGGCGATCCTCACCGACTCGGCGAGCGCGGCCCGGGAGTTCGTCGCCCGGGTGGACGCGGCGGCGGTGATGGTGAACGCCTCGACGAGGTTCACCGACGGCGGCGAGTTCGGCTTCGGCGCGGAGATCGGCATCTCCACCCAGAAGCTGCACGCGCGCGGCCCGATGGGCCTGCCCGAGCTGACCAGCACCAAGTACGTGGTCACCGGGGAGGGGCACCTGCGCTAGCCGGCGACGGCGGTCTCAGCCGACCGCCGGCCGGCAGGCCCGGATGGCGGCCAGCGTGGAGTGCACGTCGAACTGGTGCCCGTCCTCGCTCTCCCAGCCGCCGTCGCTGCGCTGGGTCTCGGTGAGCCGGCGCAGGGCCCGCACCATGATCCAGTCCTGCGGGTCGATGCCGACCCGGCGCAGCGTGGCGGCCAGCCAGGCCACGTCCCCCGGGGACATCTTGGGCATCCGCTCCGCGAGCACCACCTGGATCCGCGCCGACTCCTGGAACATGTCCTGCCGGTGCAGCACCGCGGCGCTCAGCCAACCGGCGGCGAGAAACGACGGCCAACTGCCGTCCGGGCGCAGCCGCGCGGCGAGCGAGTGGGCGGCCGCCTGCACCACCCCGGCGTACGCCCCGCCGACCCGGTGGTCGAGTGGCCCCGCGGCGCGGGCGTCCAGGCCGGCGACGGTGAGCCAGAAGCCGGCGCTGGCGCTGAGGAGCAGTCCGGCCTCGGGATCGCCGGGGCGAGCCCACTCGGGTGCCGAACCGGCCAGCGCCGGGTCCTCGTCCCAGCCGCCGTCGGCCTGCTGCCGGGACGCCAGCCAGTCCAGTGCCCGGCGGGCGGCGGGGCGGCTCAGCGCGCCCAGGTCGTCCAGCTCGGCGAGCCGGAAGCACGTGGCGTCGACCGAGGCGATCTCGCCTCCCCAGGTCGCCGGCCAGCCGCCGTCGGGCGACTGGCCGACCTCGGCCGTCTCCAACAGCTCCGGGGGCACCGGCGTGCCGTTGCGCAGCCAGGAGAGGCGGGCACGTTCCACCGCGTCCCCGTGCGCCACGACGAACCCGATCGCGGCTTCCAAGTCGACCACGGCGGAGACGCTACCTGCGCAGACGCGATACCGCCTCGGGGAATCGGCCAGCCGCGGATGGCTGCGTCGCTGCCGGAAAAGGGCTGCTCGGAGTCGCCGGCGTCGATTCGCGGGCTGGGTTCGTGCGGCCGTGCCGGGGCCGGGGCGACGTGTCGGCCGCCCCGGCCCGTCCGGTCAGTACGCGGGCAGCGACGGGTCGATCTGCTTGATCCAGGAGAGCACGCCGCCCTGCACGTGCACGGCGTCGCGGAACCCGGCCGCCTTGAGCGCGGCGAGCGCCTCCGCCGAGCGGACACCCGACTTGCAGTGCAGCACGATCTGCCGGTCCTGCGGCAACCGGGCCAGCGCCTCGCCCGAGATGATGTCGCCCTTGGGGATCAGGGTGGCGCCGGGGATCCGGACGATCTCGTACTCGGCCGGCTCGCGGACGTCGACCAGGAAGATGTCCTTGCCGGCGTCCTGCCACTCCTTGAGCTCCAGCGCGGTGATGGTCGCGTCGACCACCGCCTCCTGGGCCTCCTCGGAGACCGCGCCGCAGAAGTCCTCGTAGTCCTCCAGCAGGTCGGTGACCGTCGGGTTCTCACCGCAGAGCGCGCAGTTCGGGTCCTTGCGAACCTTGATCTTGCGGTACTCCATCTCCAGGGCGTCGTAGACCATCAGCCGGCCGACCAGCGGCTCGCCGATGCCGGTGAGCAGCTTGATCGCCTCGTTCACCTGGATCGAGCCGATCGACGCGCAGAGGACGCCGAGCACGCCGCCCTCGGCGCAGGACGGCACCATGCCGGGCGGCGGCGGCTCCGGGTAGAGGCACCGGTAGCAGGGCCCGTGCTCGGCCCAGAAGACCGAGGCCTGGCCGTCGAAGCGGTAGATCGAGCCCCAGACGTACGGCTTGCCGAGCAGCACCGCCGCGTCGTTCACCATGTAGCGGGTGGCGAAGTTGTCGGTGCCGTCGACGATCAGGTCGTACTGGGCGAAGATCTCGCGGACGTTCTCGCGGTCCAGCGCGGTGTTGTGGATCTCCACGTTGACCAGCGGGTTGATCTCGCGGATCGACGCGGCGGCGGACTCGGCCTTGGACCGGCCGATGTCGGACACGCCGTGGATGATCTGGCGCTGGAGGTTGGACTCGTCGACGGTGTCGAAGTCGATGATGCCGAGCGTGCCGACCCCGGCCGCGGCGAGGTACATCAACGCGGGCGAACCGAGGCCACCGGCGCCGACACAGAGCACCCGGGCGTTCTTCAACCGCTTCTGCCCGGTCACGCCGACGTCCGGAATGATCAGGTGGCGGGAGTAGCGGCGGATCTCGTCAACGGTCAGCTCGGCGGCGGGCTCGACGAGCGGGGGCAACGACACGGTGGACTCCCCGGGATCGGCGGTGTGAACCGCGCCATTGTTGCTCGCCGGGGTGCCGCTCGGCCATGAGGGAGGACACGTGGCCCGCGATGCGGGAGCGGGAATAACCGACGACACGGTCGATCAGGGGACGATGTCCCCCGCGTACCGACGACCGTCGACGTACGGCCAGGCGTTCGCCACGCAGCCCTCGAGGCCGTACGTCTGCTGCTGCATCACCGGCGCCGGCTCGCCCGGCCCCGGGCACGCCTCGTGCTCCTCGCCGAACTCGTGGCCCACCTCGTGGTTGATGACATAGGTGCGGTACGTCCCCAGCGGGGCACCGTAGTCCGGGACCGCCTCCAACCACCGGGCCAGGTTGATGATGACCTGGCCGGGGAGCCGGCAGGAGGTGTAGCCCTCGGTGCTCAGCCCGCCCTCGGCGCACATCCGCTCGGAGGTCACCGGGGTGGCCAGGTAGATGGTGAAGTCGGCGGCGTCGGCGTCGGCCACCCGCTGCACCCGCAGCTCACCCGAGGCGATCCAGCTGCGCGGGTCGGCCAGCACCTCGTCCACAGTGGCGGCGAAGGCGTGGGCGTCCTGGCCGGTGCCGCGCTCGACCGCGACCCGGTACCGGCGCAGCGGGCCGTCCGTGCCGTGCACCGGGGTCTCGCCGTCCGCGGCGGTGAAGCGTCCGGCGCCGGCCGACGGGTAGCCGGTGGGCGCCGGGTGAACCACTCCCCCGCCATGACCCATCCGGCCGTGCGTGACGGCGGGCGCCTCGGCCGGTGGCTCACCGCCCCGGGTCGACGTCACGCCGATGGCGGCGACGGCGAGCAGGACCAGGCCGAGCAGCAGACCGCGGAGGCGCCGTCGCCGCATCCGGACCAGCGACGGCCGCGCGCCCGGGACCCGGAACGCCGGCCGGCCGGACGGGCCGGGCGGCCGGGGCGGGCCGTAAGGGGACGACGGCGTCATGACGGCAAGCCTGCCAGATTAAACGGGCATTTCTTCGCTTTTGCCGCTATTGACGCAAGACGCCTGATGGAGGCGGCGAGTCCGCCGATCGAGCCGGCGTCCGAGCCTCGGCCGCCGTCCGAGCGTCAGCCGTCGGAGCGTCGGCCCGGCTCAGAGGGCCGGCCCGGCGTACCGGCGACCGTCCAGGTACGGCCACGGATTGATCCGGCACCCCCTGAGGAAGAGGGTCTGCTGCATCATCACCGGCGCCGGGCGGCCGACGCCCGGGCAGCGCTCGTGCCGGTGCCCGAGCTGGTGGCCCACCTCGTGGTTGACCACGTACGTCCGGTAGACCTCCAGCGGCGCACGCGCCGACACGAAGTGCGGCACGGACAGCCGCCACCGATCCAGGTTGATGATCACCTTTCCGGGCGCCCGGCAGGAGGTGTACGGCCGACCGCCGACCCGGATGTCCACCCCACCATCGGCGCACATCCGACCCGCCGTGCGCGCGGTGGCCAGATAGACGGTGAAGTCGCGGGGCTCGCCACCCGGCACCTGCCGCAACCGCAGCCGACCGCTGTCCACCCAGCTGCCCGGCCCGGCCAGCGCCGTGTGGACCGCCCGCCCGAACGCGGCGGCATCCTCACCACTGCCCAACTCGACCGCCACCCGGTACCGCCGCAACTCACCCGCGCGACCCAGCACCGGACCGCTGCGGTCGTCGTAACCGAACCGGCCGGTGCCGGTGGTCGGGACCGGCCCGGCCAGCCGCAGCACCGGCGGCGGGCTCGACGGGACGACCGGCGACCCGGACGGCGACGGGACGGCCGACGGCGGCAGCGGCGCGGCCAGCAGTGGCAGCGCCGGGATCTCCTCGGCGGCCAGCCGATCGGCGCCGGGGTGCCCGCCCGGCCCCTCGGCGACCACTGTCACCGCCGCGCAGACCGCCAGCACCACCGCCACCAGTTGGGCGATCGTTGCGAGCCGTCGCTGACGGCGACCAAGGCGGCGGGCGGGCGTGCGCATCCGCCTCAGCCTGCCAGATCAGGCCGCGCGGCGGTCTCCTCCGTTTCGGCGAGCAGGCCCACCACCGCCCTGGCGACCAGCCGCGGCACCTCCAACTGCGCCACGTGACCGACGCCGTCGAGCATCAGCAGCCGGCTGTCCGGGATCGCGCGGGCGGTCTGCGGCGCGACCCGCACGTCGACCAGCCGGTCCCGCCGCCCACCCACCACCAGGGTGGGCGCGCGCACCGCCCGGGCGAGTCGCCACAGCGAGCCCGACCCCGGCAGGTACGACCGCAGGAAGCTGGACACCAGCCCGCGGAACGTCCGGACGTACGCTGCGGCGTAGTGCTCCGCCTCGTAGCGCACCCGGATCTCCTCCAGGGCCTCGGCCCGGCGCTGGTCGCAGATCCGGCTCAGGTCGGCGACACAGGCCTCCATCACCTGCTGGGCCATCACCTCCGGGGCGAGCTGGGTGAGCCGTTTCGCGACCAACCGTTCACCCCCGGGAATGGCGAGCACCGGCAGCATCCGCCCCTGCAACGAGCGACGGAAGTCCAGGAACGGCAGCGCCGGGGAGATCAGGGTGAGGGTGCGGACCAGGTCGGGCCGAAGCCCGGCCACCTGGACCGCGACCGCACCGCCCAGCGAGTTGCCGAACAGGTGCACCGGCCCCCGACCGGAGTAATCGATCCAACGGACGACGAGATCGGCGAAGGCCGGAATCGTGTAGCGGCGGCCCGGCTCGCTGCGACCGAAACCAGGCAGGTCGATGGCCTGGCCGTCCAGGCGGTCGGCGAGCAGCCCGGCCAGGTCGGTCCAGTTCTGCGACGAACCGCCCAGGCCGTGCACGTACAACGCCGGCTCCGCGCCGGCGGAGGTGGCCGGGGTGTCCCGCACGTACATGACCGAGCCGTCGAGGCGGATCTCGCGACCCGGCCACGGCGGTGGGACACGGTCCTCGGGAAGGAGATGATCCGGCCAGAGGGTGGCGCGCTTCATCGTTCCAGTCTGCCCTGGAACGGTCAGGACAGCAGCGCCTCCAGGCGACGGTTGACGGCCGCCAGTGTCGCCCGGACCACCGCCTGTCGCGGGTCGCCGGCGACCAGGGCCGAACCGGCGAGCTGCTCGACCCAGCCCTCGCAGACCAGCAACACCACCACGGTGGCCACCTCGCAGTTGCCGAACGGCACCACGGCCGCGTGCTCGACGAAGCAGCGCCCCCGCTCGGCGTTCTCGGCGCCACGCAGCAACTCGTCGACCGCGGCGGCCGCGGCCACCGCGCAGAGCCGCAGCACGTAGCCGTCCACCGCCGGCCCGGTGGCGTGACCGGCGGCGCTGTCGCCGCCGGCCAGCAGCCGGACCTCCACATTGGCGTCCAGGCCGAAGGTGCTGACCTGCACGTGGTCGATCACCACCCGCGGCCCCGGCGTGTCGCCGGTTTCCAGCGGCCGCGACGGCGCCGACTCCGTCGTGGTCACCTGACCACCGGAGTACGACGTACCGGCGGTCGCCGGGCTGCCGGTGGCCGCGCCGGCGGGCGCGGCCGAGACCGATCCCGGCTCCTCCACCGTGGCGCGACCCCGGTGCGGAGCGCTCGAACGGCGGCGGCGCGCCTCCTCGGCTCCCACCTGCTGCTCCGGGGTGGGCGGCGTGGCCTCGACCCGACCGCCCGGAGACCGACTCGTCGCGGGCGACCCGGTGGTGCGCACCTCGCCGGTACGCGCCTCGGCACCGGCGTCGCGCGGCTCGGCGGGGCGGGACTCCGCGGCCCTCCGCTCGGCCGGCCGGGGCTCGGCCGCCCGCCGGCGGACCGGCGGAGCCGGCGTGTTGGGCATACCGGGCAGGTCCTGCGGTGCGGCGGCCAGACCCATCCGGTCCTGGAGCAGTCGGGCCACCTGCCGGCTCACCTCGGCCGGGTCGGCGCCGTCGGCCAGGTCGAGCCGGAGGCTGTGGGCGCCGGCCGGGGTACGGCGCAGCGCCGCGTCGCGGACGCCGGCCACCTCCCGTACGGCGTCCAGGATCGCGTTGACGTCGAACCCCTCGGGGCGTTCCCGCGGCGGTGCGGGTTCGTCGTCACGGCGCAGGTGGGTGGCGATGCGGGCGAGTTCCGGGGTTTCGGCGGGTGGCTCCACGGCTGGCGGCTCCGGCACGACGGGCACGTCCGGTTCCGCAGGGACGCGCTGCGGCAGCACCGCCGAGGTCTCGTCCGGCAGCCGGTCGACGTCGGCCGGGTCGGCCGGCGACGCGGGATCGGGGGCGGATCGGCGAGCCGCGTAGAGAGGTGCGCTCGTCGGGGCGGGCGCGGGCGAGGTCCGATCGTGGCGCCCGGTCCCGCTCGTGGCGGGGGCCGGGGCGGCGCCGGTCGATGTCGGCGGGG
>NZ_QGKR01000290.1 GCF_003172955.1 Micromonospora acroterricola
GGGGGCGGCGTGCGGGTTCTCGGTGTCGACCCGGGGCTGACCCGGTGCGGGGTGGGCGTGGTCGAGGGCGTGCCCGGCCGGCCCTGCACCCTGATCGCCTACTACGTGGTCTACACCGACCCCGCCGACGAGCTGCCGCTGCGGCTGCTGCACCTGGACCGGTCGCTGACCGATCTGGTCGCCAAGCACCAGCCCGAGAGTGTCGCCGTCGAGCGGGTGTTCAGCCAGCACAACGTCCGCACCGTCATGGGGACGGCGCAGGCCAGCGGCATCGCCGTCCTGGCCGGCGCCCGCGCCGGCCTGCCGGTGCAGACGTACACCCCGAGCGAGGTGAAGGCGGCGGTGACCGGCTCCGGTCAGGCCGACAAGGCGCAGATCACCGCCATGGTGACCCGGCTGCTGCGGCTGGCCGAGCCGCCGAAGCCGGCCGACGCCGCCGACGCGCTGGCCCTGGCCATCTGCCACGTGTGGCGCGGCGGGACCCGCTCCAAGCTGGCCGCGGCGGCCGACCGGGCACGACGAGGAGGAGCACGATGATCGCCAGCGTGCGCGGCACGGTGACCGCGACGGGTCCGGACCAGGCCGTGATCGAGGTCGGCGGGGTGGGCCTGGCCGTGCACTGCGCTCCCGGGACGCTCGCCGAGCTGCGGGTCGGCCAGAGCGCCCGCCTCGCCACCAGCCTGGTGGTCCGGGAGGACTCGCTCACCCTCTACGGCTTCGCCGACGACGACGCGAAGGCGTTGTTCGAGCTGCTCCAGACCGCCAGCGGGGTCGGCCCGAGGCTGGCGCAGGCCGTGCTGGCCGTGCACACACCGGACGCGGTGCGCAAGGCGATCGCCAACGCCGACACCGCCGCGCTGACCCGGGTGCCCGGGATCGGCAAGAAGGGCGCCGAGCGACTGGTGCTGGAGCTGCGCGACCGGATCGGCCCGGTGCCGATCGGCGCCGACGGCGCGGCCGGCGTCACCGGCGGCGCCTGGCCCGAGCAGGTCCGCCAGGCGCTCATCGGGCTGGGCTGGACGGCCGGTCAGGCAGACCAGGCGGTGGCCGCGGTCGCGGAGACCGTCGACGGCGAGACCCCGCCGGTTCCCGTCCTGCTCCGGCAGGCCATCCGACTGCTGGGCCGCACCCGATGAGCGCGAGGACGCGCGTTCCGGGGCGGCTCGCCCGGGATGCGGCCGAGCCGGAATGCGCGCGTGAGCCGGGTTCGCCGGCCGGGCAGTCGCGAACGAAGAGGGCACTGTGAGCGAGACCGACGGGCTCGTCTCGGCGTACGTCAGTGACGCGGACCGGGACGCGGAGGCCACCGTCCGGCCCAAGCGGTTGGCGGAGTTCATCGCGCAGGACCGGGTCCGCGACCAGCTCGACCTGTTGTTGCAGGGCGCGATGCGGCGCGGCTCGCCGCCGGATCACATCCTGCTGTCCGGCCCGCCCGGGCTGGGCAAGACCAGCCTCGCCAACATCGTCGCCGCCGAGCTGGGCTCGGGCATCCGGGTGACCAGCGGCCCGGCGATCGAGCGCTCCGGCGACCTCGCGGCGATCCTGACCAGCCTCGCCGAGGGCGACGTGCTGTTCATCGACGAGATCCACCGGATCGCCCGGCCGGCCGAGGAGTTGCTCTACAGCGCGATGGAGGACTTCCGGGTCGACGTGGTGGTCGGCAAGGGGCCGGGCGCCACCGCCATCCCGCTGGACGTCGAGCCGTTCACCCTGGTCGGCGCGACCACCCGCTCGGGCCTGCTGACCGGCCCGATGCGGGACCGGTTCGGTTTCGTCGCGCACCTGGACTTCTACGCGCCGGCGGACCTGGAGACGCTGCTGCACCGCTCGGCGCGGATCCTCGGCGTGCCGATCACCGCCGACGGCGCCGCCGAGATCGCCGGCCGGTCCCGGGGCACCCCGCGGATCGCCAACCGGCTGCTGCGCCGGGTGCGCGACTACGCGGAGGTCCGGGCCGACGGCGTGGTCGACCTGGGCACCGCCCGCGCCGCCCTGACGGTGTACGACGTGGACGCGCTCGGCCTGGACCGGTTGGACCGGGCGGTGCTCACCGCGCTGGTCGACTCGTTCCGTGGTGGCCCGGTGGGGCTGTCCACCCTCGCCGTGGCGGTGGGGGAGCAGCCGGACACGGTGGAGGAGGTCTGCGAGCCGTTCCTGGTCCGCGCCGGCCTGCTGGCCCGTACCCCGCGCGGCCGGGTGGCGACCGAGGGGGCTTGGCGGCATCTGGGCCGAACTCCACCGAATGGTACATTTGGGCTGGATGTCCCATCGGCGCCCGATCTGTTCTCGTTGGATGCCGATCAGCCGTGATGTGAACGTGATCTGCACCGCATTCGGTGTTCTCAGGTGCAGGGATTAGACTTCGCCGCGGTCTGTACAGGACGTGAGAATCCGCCTCCGCTCCGGCACCCCACGTGCCGGGCAGGTGGCCAATGGGAAGGTCAGTAACCGTGCATTACGCAGCAGCGGGCGGCGGGGCCGGCAGCTTCACGCCGATCCTGATGATCGCCCTGCTCTTCGGTGTCATGTACTTCATGATGATCCGCCCCCAGCAGAAGCGCCGTCGCGAGGCGGAGTCGATGCAGTCCAACCTCGGCCCCGGCGACGAGGTCGTGACCATCGGCGGGCTCTACGGCACGGTTACCGGCATCGAGGACGACACCGTCCTGCTCGAGGTCGCCCCGGGCGTGCAGACCCGCTACGCACGGCCGGCGATCGCCCGGGTGGTCACCCGCGCGGAGCTGCCGAGCGAGCCGGTCACCGAGGACGCGGACACCGTCAAGGAGTGACCCTCCCTCCCGGGGATGGCCGGTCCGGCGTACGGCCGGTCGGTCGGCCGCCGTGGGGGACCGCGCCCGACGGGGCAGCGGACGTGACGTGAAAACTGGATAGTTGGGCCGACGCCGGGCGTCGGCACGTTCCCGTGACCGTCGGCGTCCCGCGCCGGCGCGTCCGGCCACCGTGCCGGCACCCTCGCCGGCCCAGGTCAGACCCGTCGGCCGGAACCCCCGGCCCGACACCCGCCGCCGCCGCGCGCAGCGGCGCGACCGTACAGGGAGACACGACAGCCGTGGCACCACCTCAGGGACAGATGCGCCCCGGGCGGCAGCTCGCCGTGCTCGGGTTCATCTTCGTCGTCCTTTATCTTTTGGTGTTCTTCTCCGGCGCCAGCGGCAGCCTGAAGGACCGGCTCGAGCCCCGGCTCGGCCTGGACCTCATCGGCGGCACCCGGGTGACGCTGGAGGCGACCAACAGCGTCGACGGCAAGCCCCCGACGGCGGAGAACCTCGAGGAAGCCCGCCAGATCATCGAGAGCCGGGTCAACGCGTTCGGCGTGGCCGAGGCCGAGGTGGTCACCGAGGGCAACCGGAACATCGTCATCTCCCTGCCCGGTGAGAACCGGGATCTCACCGACGTGGGCAGCGCCGCCGAGCTGCGCTTCCGCAAGGTGCTCAAGGCCGCCGACGGCAGCGGGTCGGTCGCCGCGCCGCCGCCGGCCGCCACGCCGGCCCCGTCGGGCAGCGCGTCCCCGGCCCCGTCCGGCAGCGCGTCGCCGAGCCCCTCCGGCAGCGCCGCCCCGAAGGTGACCACGTCGCCCAGCGGCGGGCAGGGCGGGATGGCCCCGGCGCCCAGCGCCAGCGCCACTCCGACCCCCTCGGCATCGGCCTCGCCGAGTGCCGCCGCGCCGTCGCCGAGCGCCAGCGAGGAGCCGGTGCCGGCCAGCATCGAGGAGCAGCGCAAGGCCGTCGAGCAGAAGGTCGGCGCCCCCGCCTGGCAGGCCGCCAGCGGCTTGCAGGCCCCGGCCGACCTGACCGCCGACCCGTCGCTGGCCGAGAAGCTCAAGCCGTTCGGCACGCTGTCGCCGCAGGAGGTCGCGGTGCTGCCGGCGCAGATGCAGTTCAACGTGCCGACGATCGGCTGCGCGCAGCTCGACAAGCGCCCGCCGGCGTCGATCTCCGACCCGAAGCAGCAGGTGGTCTCCTGCGAGGACGGCGCCACCAAGTACCTGCTCGACCAGGCCAAGGTGCTGGGCACCGACGTGGGCGACGCCGACGCGGTGCTCGACCAGACCAACGCCTGGGTCGTCAGCCTGGACTTCACCGGCGACGGCCAGGGCAAGTGGACGGCGCTGACCCGTGAGGCCTTCAACAACGAGGGTCAGGCCTGTGACGCGGCCGCGCTGGGTCAGGACGGCAAGTGCCGGGTGGCCGTCGTGCTGGACAACGAGATCGTCTCCTCGCCGGAGATCCAGGGCGTGCTGACGGGCAACTCCCAGATCACCGGCAACTTCACCCAGAAGGACGCCAGCGCCCTCGCGGGCCAGCTGCGCTACGGCGCGCTGCCGGTGACCTTCGAGCAGCAGGAGGCGCAGAACGTCACCGCCACCCTGGGCGCCAGCCACCTGCGCGCCGGCCTGCTCGCCGCCGGCATCGGCATGCTGCTGGTCATCATCTACGCGTTCTTCTACTACCGGCTGCTCGGCTCGGTCATCTTCCTGAGCCTCATCCTCTCGGCGTTGCTGGTCTTCGGCGCGCTGGTGGTGCTCGGCCGGCAGATCGGCTTCACGCTCACCCTCGCCGGCATCGCCGGCATGATCGTCTCGCTCGGTGTGGCGGCGGACTCGTTCGTCATCTACTTCGAACGACTGAAGGACGAGATCCGGGAGGGGCGCAGCCCGCGCAGCGCGGTGCCCCGCGCCTGGATGCGGGCCCGCCGGACGATCATCTCGGCCAACGCGATCACCCTGCTCTCCGCGGTGGTGCTCTACGTGGTCTCGGTCGGCACGGTCAAGGGCTTCGCGTTCGCCCTCGGCCTGGCCACCGTGCTGGACCTGGTCGTGGTCTTCCTCTTCCGGCACCCGATCATGACGATGTTCGCCCGGACCCGGGCGTTCCTGTCCCCGCGGGTCAGCGGTCTGGGCCGGGCGCTTCCGGCCCGTACCCAGCAGACTCAGCCCCGCAACCCGCGCGCCAAGGAGGCCTGAGATGGCTGAAAACGGTCTGGCGAGCCGCCTCTACAACGGCGAGGCCGGTCTCAACATCGTCGGCCGGCGGAAGCTCTGGTTCGGCGTCGCCGGGGTCCTGATCCTGATCGCGATCCTCAGCTTCGGGCTGCGCGGCTTCAGCCTCGGCATCGAGTTCGCCGGCGGCAACTCGTTCCAGGTGCCGGCCAGCGTCGGCACCCTGGAGGACGCCGAGCGGGAGGTCAACTCGGCCCTCGCCACCGAGAACACCGGCGTCGAGGTGGCCACCGCGCAGAAGGTCGGCGGCCCCGGTGGCGACTCCTACGAGCTGCGTACGCCGCAGCTCGAGGTCGACCAGGCCAACGCGGTCAAGGCCCAGATCGCCGAGGATCTCGGCATCGACATCAACCAGATCAGCAGCAACCAGGTCAGCGAGGCGTGGGGCAGCCAGGTGACCGAGCGGGCCGTGCTCGGTCTGGTCATCTTCATCGCGCTGGTGATGGTCTACCTGATCCTGCGCTTCGAGTGGCGGATGGCGGTCGCCGCCGTCTCCTCGCTGTTCATGAACCTGATCCTCACCGCCGGCATCTACTCGCTGGTCGGCTTCGAGGTCACCCCGTCGACGATCATCGGCTTCCTCACGATCCTGGGCTTCGCGCTCTACGACGTGGTGGTGGTCTTCGACAAGGTGCAGGAGAACACGCGGGGCATCACCGCCAACAACAACCAGACGTACAGCGAGGCGGCCAACCTGGCCGTCAACCAGAGCCTGATGCGGTCGCTGAACACCTCGGTGGTCGCCCTGCTGCCCGTCGGTGGTCTGCTCTTCATCGGCGCCGGGCTGCTCGGCGCCGGCACGCTGAAGGACCTCGGCCTGGTGCTGTTCGTCGGTATGGCGGTGGCGTTCCTGACCTCCATCCTGGTGGCCACGCCCCTGCTGGCGCTGCTCAAGAACTACGACCCGCGGATCCAGGCGCACAACAAGCGGGTGCTGGCCCGCCGCGGTGCGCTGTCCCGTGGCGAGGTGACGCCGAAGGGCGCCCCGAGCCCGGCACAGGCCGACGGGGCCGACGCCGCGATCGACCCGGACGCCGCCGCTCTGGCCGGCGCCGCCCCGAAGGTGGGCGCCCGTCCGGCGGGTAAGCGGCCGACCGGCGCCCGGGGCGGTCGCCCCGGTGGCGGCGGCAACCGGCCGGGTGGCGCCAAGCGGCGCTGACCGGCACCCGGGGCAGACCCGGGAGGAAACGCCCGAACGGCGTCCGGCATGCTGTGCGAGCAGCATCGCCGGACGCCGTCGTCGTTGGAAGGGAAGCGGAACAGCCGTGACGGAGACCCACAGCAGCACCGCGCGCGGGGACAGCGGCCCGGAGGTCGCCCGGTTGGTGGCCAGCCGGGTGCTGGACGTGCCCGACTTCCCCAAGCCCGGCGTCCTGTTCAAGGATCTGATGCCGCTTTTCGCCGACGGGAAGGTCTTCCGCGAGGTGATCGACGGGATCGTCGCGTACCACGGGCGGGACGGCTTCGACGTCGTGGTCGGCATCGAGGCGCGCGGCTTCGTCGTCGCGGCGGCCCTCGCGTACGCGGCCGGGGTGGGCGTGGTGCCGGTGCGCAAGGCCGGCAAGCTGCCCCGCCCGGCGCACTCGGTCTCCTACGAGCTGGAGTACGGCGAGGCCACCCTCGAGGTGCACGAGGACGCGTTCACCGCCGGGCACCGGGTGCTGGTGGTCGACGACGTGCTGGCCACCGGTGGCACCGCCGAGGCGACGCTGGACCTGGTCGAGCGGGCCGGTGGAACCGTCACCGGCTTCACCGTGCTGCTGGAGCTGGGCTTCCTCGGCGCCCGCCAGCGGCTGGCCCCGCGTCCCGTGCATGCCCTGCTGACCGTTTGAGTCCCGGCCCTTCGGACGGACCCGGCGCCGACCGTCCGGCGGAGCGGCAGGGGACCGTCCGTGCGGGTAGCATTGCCCTTTGCTGACGCCGGCGGTACGCCGTCCGGCGGCGCGAGACCAGGCCGGCCGAGGGACGGCCGGTGTGTTCCGGCGAGCGGTGAGGAGGCCGGTGTCCCACGATGTCGTCCCTCCGGCGGAGGGCACGGTGCACCCGACAGGCGACGCTGACGGCTCGGTGACCGACCGGACCGGCGACGCGCCGGCCCGGGTGACGGGCGCCGGCAACGGCTCCGACAGGGCTCCTGCCGAGGGCGCGGTGGGTTCGACCGCCGCCGCCTCGCCCGCCGAGGCGGCCCCCGGCGCCGACGGGGTCGTGGTCCCGTTCCCGACCGACGCCGGTCTCGATTCGACGCCGGGCGGCGGGTTCGGGCTGTCCAACGCGCCCACCGGCCGGCGGGTCCGGGCCCGGTTGGCCCGCTTCAACGCGCCCTGGCAGACCTCGCAGGTCAGTGAGGTGCTGGAGCCGCTCATCGCGAGTCACCGGGAAAACCACCCGAAGGCCGACGCGCGGTTGCTCCAACGCGCCTTCGACACGGCCGCACGGTGGCACTCCGGGCAGTACCGCAAGTCCGGGGACCCGTACATCACCCACCCGCTCGCGGTGGCCACCATCCTGGGCAACCTGGGTATGGACACCACCACCCTGGTCGCCGCCCTGCTGCACGACACCATCGAGGACACCGAGTACACGCTCGACCAGATGCGCGCCGACTTCGGCGGCGAGGTCGCCCTGCTGGTCGACGGCGTCACCAAGCTGGACAAGGTCAAGCTTGGTGACGCGGCCAAGGCCGAGACGATCCGCAAGATGGTCGTGGCGATGGCCAAGGACCCGCGGGTGCTGGTGATCAAGCTGGCCGACCGGCTGCACAACATGCGCACCCTGACCTTCCTGCCCCGCCCCAAGCAGGAGCAGAAGGCCAAGGAGACGCTGGAGATCCTGGCCCCGCTGGCCCACCGGCTGGGTATGAACACGATCAAGTGGGAGCTGGAGGATCTCGCCTTCGGCACGCTGTTCCCGAAGCGGTACGAGGAGATCAACCGGCTGATCGGGGAGCACCAGCCGCAGCGTGAGGCACTGCTGCGGCAGGTGACGCAGAAGGTGCAGGCGGACCTCAAGGCCGCCAAGATCAAGGCGGAGACGACCGGCCGGCCGAAGCACCTCTACTCGATCTACCAGAAGATGATCGTGCGGGGTCGCGACTTCAACGACATCTACGACCTGGTCGGTGTGCGGATCCTGGTCGACACCGTGCGGGACTGCTACGCGGCGCTGGGCGTGATCCACGCCAACTGGCAGCCGGTGCCGGGCCGTTTCAAGGACTACATCGCGATGCCCAAGTTCAACATGTACCAGTCGTTGCACACGACGGTCATCGGGCCCACGGGCAAGCCGGTGGAGATGCAGATCCGCACCTACGCGATGCACCGCACCGCGGAGTTCGGCATCGCCGCGCACTGGAAGTACAAGGAGCACAAGGGCACCCAGATCGTCGGCCCGCCGGCGCACATCGACGAGATGACCTGGCTGCGGCAGCTGCTGGACTGGCAGCGGGAGGCGGCCGACCCGAGCGAGTTCCTGGACGCGCTGCGCTTCGACCTGTCCAGCCAGGAGGTGTACGTCTTCACCCCGAAGGGTGACGTCATCCCGCTGCCGACCGGGTCGACGCCGGTGGACTTCGCGTACGCGGTGCACACCGAGGTCGGTCACAAGTGCATCGGCGCGCGGGTCAACGGCAAGCTGGTGCCGCTGGAGTCGACGCTGTCCAACGGCGACGTGATCGAGATCTTCACGTCGAAGTCCGAGACGGCCGGCCCCACGCAGGACTGGCTGGGCTTCGTCAAGAGCCCCCGCGCCCGCACCAAGATCCGCCAGTACTTCAACAAGGAGCGGCGCGAGGAGGCGATCGAGGCCGGCAAGGACGCGATCGTCAAGGCGATGCGCAAGCAGGGCATGCCGTTGCAGCGGATGCTCACGTCCGACGCGCTGATGTCGATCGCCCGCGACCTGCACCTGGCAGACGTGGCCTCGCTCTACGCGGCGGTCGGCGACAGCCAGGTCTCCGCGCAGTCGGTGGTGCAGAAGCTGATGGCCGCGTACGGCGGCGAGGAGGGCGCGGCGGAGGACATCGCCGAGACCGCCGTCGCCACCCGGCCGCCCCGCAGCCGGCAGAGCAGCAGCGACCCCGGCGTGGTGGTCCGCGGCGTCAGCGACGTCTGGATCAAGCTGGCCCGCTGCTGCACCCCGGTTCCACCGGACTCGGTCTTCGGCTTCGTCACCCGCTCCGGCGGGGTCAGCGTGCACCGCGACGACTGCGCCAACGCCGAGGACCTGCGGGCGCAGAGCGAGCGCGTGGTCGAGGTGAGCTGGAAGCTCACCTCCGCCTCGACGTTCCTCGTGGCCATCCAGGTGGAGGCCCTCGACCGGCACAAGCTGCTGGCCGACGTCACCCGGGTGCTCTCCGACGAGCGGGTCAACATCCTGTCCGCCACCGTCACCACCACCCGCGACCGGGTGGCCGTGAGCCGGTTCAGCTTCGAGATGGCCGACCCGAAGCACCTGGGCCACCTGCTGGCCACGGTCCGCAAGGTGGACGGCGTCTTCGACGCCTACCGGGTCACCTCCGGCGCCTGATCCCGCCCCGCCCGGCGTACTCCGCCGGGGCCTGACACACGGAAGCGCCCGCCGGTTCAGCCGGCGGGCGCTTCGTCGTGTTGTCGGTCGTCAGCCCTGCGGGTTGCCCATCGTGAGGTCGTTGATGACGACCTCCTTCTTCGGGTGGCCGCCACCCGCCTGCTGGGCGAACGCCCCGTCGTCGCCGGCCTTGGCCACGTCCTTGACGATGTCCAGGCCGCCGGTGACGGTGCCGAGCACCGTGTACGTGGCGTCCAGCGGCGAGTCGCCGTAGACGATGAAGAACTGGCTGCCGGTGCTGCCGGGCTGGCCCGAGTTGGCCATCGCGATGACGCCCTCCGGGTACGGCGGACGCTTGTCGGTGGGCAGGTTCTCCTCGGGCAGCTTGTACGCCGGGCCGCCGGTGCCGTCGGTGTCCCGCCAGCCCTTGCCGGTGGCGCTCGGGTCACCGCACTGCAGCACCTTGATGCCTTCGGTCACCAGGCGGTGGCACTTGGTGTTGTCGAAGAAGTTCTTCTCCGCGAGGTAGGTGAAGCTGCCGGCGGTGCACGGCACCAGCGACCGGTCGACCTTGGCCGTGATCGGGCCGAGGTTCGTGGTGATCGTCATGGTCTGCACACCGGTGGCGGACTGCTCGTTGCCCGGCAGCCCGACGTCCTTGATCTGCGGGCTCCGCTGGTCGGCGGGCAGCTGGTTGTAGACGCACTCGGACGCGCCGGGCGCCTGGGCGGCGGTCTCGGGCTTGTCGTCGTCGCCGCCGAGGCTCATCGCGAGCCAGACGGTGCCGGCGACCACGAGCACCAGCGCGGCGGCCGCGCCGATGATCGCCTGCGTCTGCCGGCGCTTGCGGGCCCTGGCCGTGCGCTCGGCCATCTCCTTCTCGAGTCGGGCGCGTGCCGCCGCGCGCTGCCGCTCTCTGGTGGACGTCACGCCTGGATCCTCCTGGCTGTCTGCTTCGGGTGCCGCTCGGGTGGGGTGGGGCGGTCGGGTCAGCCGGCGCTCGGGCTGCTGGCCGGGGCGCCGGAGGCCGACGGCGACGGTGCCGCGGCGGTGACGGGCTCACCAACGGTGAGGCTCTGGATCACCACGTCGGTCTTGGGCTTGACCTTGGCCCCCGTCCCATTGTCCACGGTCGGCAGGGCACCGATCTTCTCCACCACGTCCAGCCCGCCGGTCACCCGGCCGATCACCGGGTACTTCGGGTCGGTGGTGGTGAGGTCCTTGAAGAAGATCAGGAACTGGCTGCCGTTGCTGCCCGGCGGGTTGGAGATCATCGCCACGGTCCCCTTCGGGTACGTGGGCGGCTGGCCGGGCGCCGGGGTGGCCGACGGCGAGGCCGACGGCACGGTCGGCACGTCCTCGTCGTAGAACGAGTAGGTCGGCCCGCCGAGGCCGGTGCCACTGGGGTCGCCGCAGCGCAGCGCGCCGTCGGCGGTGATCTCGTGGCACTTGGTGTTGTCGTAGAACGACCGGCTCGCCAGGTGGCTGATGCTCGCCGCGGCGCACGGGGAGTTGGTCAGGTTCAGTTCGACGGTGATCGGCGCGCCCTGGTTGGTGGTCACGGTCATCGCCCGGGTGCCGTCGGTGGGCAGGCCCTTGGTCTCCGGCGTGCCGGCGTCCTTGAGGTTGGTGTTGGCCGTCGCGTCCTGCGGCGTCCAGAGGCAGGTGTCCTCGGCGGCCGTGTTCTGCTTCGGGTCGGAGTCGAACGCCCCGAGCGCCCAGGCCGAGCCGGCCACGATCAGCGCGAGGACCAGGACGGCGCCGACGCCGGCCTGGATCTGCCGACGGCGCCGCACGGTGGCGGCCCGACGGGCCAACTGCCGGTCGAGCTTGGCCCGCGCCAGTTTGCGCTGCCGGTCCCTGCTGGAAGCCACCCGTGCTCCCCTTCCTCTGCCTTGTCGTCGCCGGCGGCCGGGCGTCCCGGCCCGTCCGGGCGTCACGTGTGCCGCGCCACACGCCCGCCAGAGTGTACGGCTAGCGACTGGGAATGTGGTGTACGAGGTCCACCCCGCCGTCAGCAGCCCTTATCGGGCGATGTCACTGTGCCCGGCGGGGCGGGAGGGACGGACGCGGCAAAGTCCCTCGCCCCGCCGGTTAGGCTGCTGGGCAGGACGACAGCTCGACGGAAGGACAAGCGCCCGTGCTCGTGGCCGGCTTTCCCGCGGACGCCTTCGGCACCAACTGCTACGTGGTGGCCACCGCGCCGGGGGAGCAGTGCGTGGTGGTCGACCCCGGCATCGGGGTGCTCGACCAGCTCGACGCCCTGCTCGCCGAGCACCGCCTGCATCCGGCCGCCGTGCTGCTCACCCACGGCCACCTCGACCACACCTTCTCGGTCGCGCCGGTCTGCGGCGCCCGCGGCATCACCGCGTACGTCCACCCCGGCGACCGGGAGATGCTGGCCGACCCGTCCAAGGGCCTCTCGACCGACCTGAGGTCGCTCTTCGGCGGCCGGCTGACCTACACCGAGCCGGAGGACGTGGCGGAGCTGACCGACGGCGCCACCCTCACGCTGGCCGGCCTGGAGATCGCCGTCGACCATGCCCCGGGCCATACCGGCGGGTCGGTGCTGTTCCGGCTGCCCGGCGCCGGCTCGGGCTGGGAGGCCGACGAGCTGTGCCTCTCCGGCGACGTGCTCTTCGCCGGGTCGATCGGCCGCACCGACCTGCCCGGCGGCAGCATGCCGGCGATGCTCACCAGCCTGCGCGACAAGATCCTCCCGCTGGCCGACGACACCGTCGTGCTGCCCGGCCACGGCCCCAGCACCACCATCGGCCGCGAGCGCGCCAGCAACCCGTACCTGATCGAGGTGGCGCAGGCCGGCGGCAGTCGGCCTGCCGCGCCCACCCGGGGCCTCTAGATCTCCTCCGCGCCGCGCGCGGACCCACGACAGCACCGCGCCGCGACGCGGGACCGCAAGGAGTACTGCGATGAGCAAGCCCACGCCCATCTCCGGCTTCCCGGAGTGGACCCCCGGCCAGCGGATGATCGAGCAGTTCGTGCTCGACCGGATCCGGGCCACCTTCGAGCTGTACGGCTTCGCCCCGCTGGAGACCCGCGCGGTGGAGCCCCTCGACCAGCTGCTGCGCAAGGGTGAGACCTCGAAGGAGGTCTACGTGATCCGGCGGTTGCACGCCGACGCCGAGGGCGCGGGCGGCGACGACCAGCTCGGCCTGCACTTCGACCTCACCGTGCCGTTCGCCCGGTATGTGCTGGAGAACGCCGGCAAGTTGGCCTTTCCCTTCCGCCGCTACCAGATCCAGAAGGTGTGGCGGGGGGAGCGGCCGCAGGAGGGGCGCTACCGGGAGTTCGTCCAGGCCGACATCGACATCGTCGACCGGGACACCCTGGCACCGCACCACGAGGCGGAGATGCCGCTGGTGATCGGGGACGCGCTGCGCGCGCTGCCGATCCCGCCGGTGACGATCCAGGTCAACAACCGCAAGATCTGCGAGGGCTTCTACCGGGGCATCGGGCTGACCGACCCGGAGGCGGCGCTGCGCGCGGTGGACAAGCTCGACAAGATCGGCCCGGTGAAGGTGGCCGAGCTGCTGGCGCAGACGGCCGGCGCGAGCGAGGCGCAGGCCAAGGCGTGCCTGGCGCTGGCCGAGATCTCCGCGCCGGACGCCTCGTTCGCCGACGCCGTGCGGGCGCTCGGGGTCGACGACCCGCTGCTCAGCGAGGGCATCGAGGAGCTGGTCCGGGTGGTGGAGACCGCGGCCGAGCACTCGCCGGGTCTCTGCGTGGCGGACCTGCGCATCGCCCGCGGGCTGGACTACTACACCGGCACGGTCTACGAGACCCAGCTGCGCGGCTACGAGCGGTTCGGCTCGATCTGCTCCGGCGGCCGGTACGACAACCTGGCCAGCGCCGGCGCCACCTCGTACCCCGGGGTGGGCATCTCGATCGGCGTGACCCGGCTGCTCGGCCTGCTCTTCGGCGCGGGCGAGCTGTCGGTCTCCCGCGAGGTGCCGACCGCCGTGCTGGTCGCGGTGACCAGCGAGGAGCGGCGTACCGCCAGCAACCGGGTGGCCGAGGCGCTGCGGCGGCGCGGCGTGCCGACCGAGGTGTCGCCGAGCGCGGCGAAGTTCGGCAAGCAGATCCGCTACGCCGAGCGGCGCGGCATCCCGTACGTCTGGTTCCCGGGCGCCGACGGCGCGGCGGACGAGGTGAAGGACATCCGCTCGGGCGAGCAGGTCACGGCCAGCGCGGGGGAGTGGATGCCGCCCCGCCAGGACCTGAAGCCGGCGGTCGGATGAGTGTCACGACTGGCGCGTACGGCCGCGGGGACCTACGGTAGCGTAAGTTACGCCACCGTAGGGAGTTTCTCGTGACCGTGAGCACCACACTGAGTCAGACCGCACTGCTTGTCGAGCTGGAGCCGGTGGTCGCGCGCAACCTCGACCGCCACCTCTCGCTCGCCAAGGAGTGGTTCCCGCACGAGTACGTGCCGTGGAGCGAGGGGCGTACCTTCGACGGGCCGCTCGGCGGCGAGGCGTGGTCGCCGACCGACTCCACCATCCCCGACGTGGCCCGCACGGCGCTGATCGTCAACCTGCTGACCGAGGACAATCTGCCCTCGTACCACCACGAGATCGCCACCCTGTTCGGCCGGGACGGCGCGTGGGGCACCTGGGTGCACCGGTGGACCGCGGAGGAGGGCCGGCACGGCACGGCGATCCGCGACTACCTGACGGTGAGCCGGGCGGTCGACCCGGTGGCGCTGGAGCGCGCCCGGATGACGCACATGTCCGCCGGCTACGTCAACGTGCACGACGACGAGGTGCTGCACTCACTGGCGTACGTCTCGTTCCAGGAGCTGGCCACCCGGATCTCGCACCGCAACACCGGCAGGGCCACCGGCGACCCCACCTGCGAGGCGCTGCTGGCCCGGGTGGCCGCCGACGAGAACCTGCACATGGTCTTCTACCGCAACCTGCTCGCCGCCGCGTTCGAGCTGGCCCCGAGCCAGGCCATGCGGGCCGTCGCCGACGTGGTGGCCGACTTCCAGATGCCGGGCAACGGCATCGACGGTTTCGCCCGCAAGTCGGTGGCGATCGCCCTGGCCGGCATCTACGACCTGCGCCAGCACCGTGACGAGGTGCTGATGCCGGTGCTGCGCCAGTGGGACGTGTTCAACGTGACCGGCCTGAACGCCGACGGCGAGGCCGCCCGCGAGCAGCTCGCCACCCAACTCGACACCCTGGAGATGTATCTTATACACATCT
>NZ_QGKR01000288.1 GCF_003172955.1 Micromonospora acroterricola
CGTGCCTTATCGTCGGCAGCGTCAGATGTGTATAAGAGACAGCCTGAGGGTCGGGGCCGGGCTGCCCGGTGACCGGGCCAGGCTACCGCCTGCCGGGCCGTTTTCGCAGGTCAAGGGGCCTTTCGTCGGGGGGATGTCGGTCCGGGTGGGTGCGGGTGGGCTCCGACCGGCCGCGGGTTTAAGGACCGATCGACGGATTCACCTGTTACGGGCATCGACAGGATTGCCCACGTCTTCGTAACGGTTTCGCAGACCCCCCCTTCAGGCCTTCCGGGAGGGTGTGCGGTGTCGGTACGCTCCGCCATCACGAGCCGTTACGCAGGGGGAGTCCCTGCGGGGTGGGTGGAACTGCGGATTTGCTGCTGTCGCCGTCGCTTCGGTCAGCCGCGTCCGCATCTGGAGGAGGTCAGGAAGCCGTGAGGCGAAGCTATGTACGGGCGCTGGGCACCGTTGCGCTCGCCGCGACCCTGGTGGTCGCGGCGGGTTGCCAGGATTCCGGTGGCGGCGATGGTGGGACCGCGTCCGGTGACTGCGGTGGCAAGATCGCGATCTTCGGCGCGTTCACGGGTGACAACGCGGGTCTGGTGATCCCGTCACTGAACGGCGCGAAGCTGGCCGTGAAGCAGTTCAACGCGGCGAACCCGGACTGCAAGGTCACCATGCAGGAGTTCGACACCCAGGGTGACCCCGCGGTGGCGACCCCGTTCGCGAACCAGATCGCGGGTGACAACTCGTTCCTCGGTGTCATCGGTGGTCACTTCTCCGGTGAGTCCGACGCCACGATGCCGATCTACCAGGCCGCCGGCCTGGCGATGGTCAGCCCGTCGGCGACCCGCACCGACCTGACCCAGAAGGGCAACACGTCCTTCTACCGGGTGGTCGGCAACGACGGCACGCAGGCCGGCGCGGTGGCGAGCTACCTGAAGACCCAGAACGCCAAGAAGGTCTTCATGATCGATGACGCCAGCGCGTACGGCGCGGGCATCACCGACGAACTGGGCAAGCAGCTCGGCCCGCTGGTCGTGAACAAGGACAAGATCCAGGAGCGGCAGGCGCAGTTCGACGCCACCATCTCCAAGATCAAGGCCGCGCAGGCGGACTTCGTCTTCTACGGCGGCTACACCCGTGAGGCCGCTCCGCTGGTGAAGCAGATGCGTGCCGCCGGTGTCCAGGCCAAGTTCGTCGGCCCGGACGGTCTCTACGACACGGCGTTCCCGTCGGGTGCCTCCGGCGGCGCCGAGGGCGCGATCATCACCTGCCCCTGCCTCCCGGCTGACAAGGCCGGCGGCACCTTCTCCGCCGACTTCCAGAAGGAGTACGGCATCCCGCCGGGCTCCTACGGCGCTGAGGGCTTCGATGGCGCGACGATCTACCTGGACGCCTTCAAGGCCGGCAAGAAGACCCGGGCGGACATCCTGGCGTACGTGAAGGCGTACGACAAGCAGGGCGTGTCGAAGTACATCAAGTTCGATGCCAAGGGCGACGTCGACCCGACCAAGGTCGTCATCTGGGCCTACCAGATCAAGGGCAACGCGATCGAGGCGCTGCAGGAGCTCAAGCTCAGCTGACGTCCCAGGCACTGGAGTGCGGCCGGGGTGTCTCACCCCGGCCGCACTCGATTCAAGGAGACCCCCGGTGCATTTCGATGAACTGATCGGTCATCTCGGCCAGCACACGGTCGATGGCCTGTCCAAGGGCGCTATCTACGCCCTGATCGCCCTTGGCTACACCCTCGTCTACGGCGTCCTTCGCCTCATCAACTTCGCGCACTCCGAGGTGTTCATGGTCGGTACCTTCGCGGTGCTGATCCTCTGGAACCAGCTCGGGGTGGAAAATAACCCGCCTGTGGGTCAGGCGATCCTGTTCCTGGTGCTCGGTCTGATCGTCGCGGCGGCCGCCTCGGGCGGTACGGCGCTGGCGCTCGAACGGATCGCGTACCGGCCGCTGCGGCGGAAGAACGCGCCGCCGCTGATCTTCCTGATCACCGCGATCGGTCTGTCGCTGGTCTTCGTCGAGCTCTTCGGGCAGGTGCTGCCCAAGCTGCTCGGTGGCGTGCTGCCGGAGGCGTTCGGCCGGCCCCGGCAGATCGTCGGTATGCCGACGATCATCCAGCAGGAGACCCTGTTCACGATCGGCAACACGGCGATCACGAACATCCAGCTGATCGTCTTCGTCGCGGCCGTCGCGATGATGGCGGTGCTGGACTGGTTCATCAACCGCACCCGGTACGGCCGGGGTGTGCGGGCGGTGGCGCAGAACCCGGAGACTGCCGCGCTGATGGGCGTCAACCAGGAGCGCGTGATCATGCTGATCTTCGTGCTCGGCGGCATCATGGCCGGCGCGGCCGCCCTGTTGTGGAGCATGCGGTTCGGCTTCACCCAGAACAGCATCGGCTTCGTGCTCGGCCTCAAGGCGTTCACCGCCGCGGTTCTGGGCGGCATCGGTAACCTGCGCGGCGCGCTGCTGGGTGGGCTCTTCCTCGGCATCGTCGAGGTCTACGGCGCCACGCTCTTCGCGTCCAACTGGGAGGACGTCATCGCCTTCGTGGTGCTGATCGTGGTGCTGATGTTCCGGCCGACCGGTCTGTTGGGCGAGTCGCTCGGGAGGGCCCGCGCATGATCGACAAAATTCGCTCCGCTGATCGCCGCCGGGTGAGCCTGCTGACCACGGTCGGCGACCGCTGGCGGGCGCTGACGAAGTGGCAGCAGGCACTCGGGCTCGCTGCCTTCGTGGCGTTCCTCTACTACCTGCCGCTGCTCGGCGTTCCGGGTCTGACCTGGTTGCGTACCGACTCGATCGAGGGCGGTAACAACTGGGCGGGTGTGCTCTTCGTCTGCGCCATCTACGTGCTGGTCGCGATCGGCCTGAACGTGGTGGTCGGCCTCGCCGGCCTGCTCGACCTGGGCTACATCGGCTTCTTCGCCATCGGCGCCTACAGCGTGGCGCTGTTCGGTTCGGTGAACTCGCCGGTGGTGAAGTGGATCCAGCAGGAGTTCAACCTGCCGCCGACCTGGGCGGTGACCTGGGCGATCTGCCTGTTCATCGCGATCGTGCTGACGATGATCTCCGGCGTGCTGCTGGGCTGGCCGACGCTGCGGCTGCGCGGTGACTACCTGGCCATCGTGACGCTGGGCTTCGGCGAGATCATCCGGATCGTGGCGCGCAACGCCACCGGGCTGACCAACGGCCCGGTGGGCATCTCGGCCATTCCCGGCCCGGAGGGCGCGCCGTCGCCGGACAACAAGGTCTTCGGCCTGATCGACGCGAAGCCCTGGTACTGGTTGGCGATCACCTTCGTGCTGATCATGGTGTTCCTGGTCCGTCGGCTGGAGCACAGCCGGGTCGGCCGGGCGTGGCTGGCCGTGCGGGAGGACGAGGACGCGGCCGCGGTGATGGGCGTGTACCCGTTCAAGTTCAAGCTCTGGGCGTTCGCCATCGGTGCGGCGCTCGGCGGCCTGTCGGGCTTCCTGTTCGGCAGCCGGAACGCGTTCATCGACCCGACCCAGTTCAACGCGAACCTGTCCATCCTCTTCGTCGCGATGGTGGTGGTCGGTGGCTCCGGCAACATGATCGGCGTCTCGCTCGGCGCGGTGCTGCTGGCGTACCTGCCGGAGCGGTTCCGCGACTTCGCCGACTACCGGTGGCTGGTCTTCGGTCTGGCCATGGTGCTCGTGATGATCCTGCGTCCGCAGGGCCTCGTTCCGAGCCGGCGGCGTGCCCGCGAGTTGAAGGACCGCGCGGCGGAGGCAGAGGAGGCACCTGCTCATGTCTGACCAGACCACCAGCACCGCGGCCCCGAAGATCCCGACTCAGGCGGGACCGCGTCCGGTACTGCTCGAGGTCGACGACGTCACGCTCCGCTTCGGCGGCGTGGTCGCCCTCGACAAGATCAATTTCCAGATCTACGAGGGCGAGATCCTCGGCCTCATCGGGCCGAACGGCGCCGGCAAGACCACCAGCTTCAACGTGATGACCGGGGTGTACAAGCCGACCTCCGGGGCGGTCCGGTTCCGCGGCCAGAAGGTGACCGGCCGCAAGCCGCACCAGATCAGCCAGCTCGGCATCTCCCGGACGTTCCAGAACATCCGTCTCTTCCCGGAGATGACGGCGCTGGAGAACGTCATGGTCGGCACGGACTCCCGGCACAAGACGAGCGTGCCCGGGGCGCTGTTCCGGCTCTACCGGGTTCGGCCGAAGCCGGAGGAGCTGCCGCAGGTCACCGCCGCGTCCGGGATCGTCCGGACCTGGCAGCAGGTGCGCCTGTCGGCCGCGAAGATCTTCGGTCTGTCGCGGCACATCCTCGAGGAGCGGGCGGCCGAGTCCAAGGCGCTCGAGCTGCTGCGGTTCGTCGGGATCGCCGACCGGGCCAACGACGAGGCGCGCAACCTGCCGTACGGCTACCAGCGCCGGTTGGAGATCGCCCGGGCGCTGGCCACCGAGCCGAAGCTGATCTGCCTGGACGAGCCGGCCGCCGGCTTCAACCCGGCGGAGAAGGAGGAGCTCCTCGCCCTGATCCGCAAGATCCGTGACATGGGCCTGACCGTCCTGCTCATCGAGCACGACATGCGGCTGGTCATGGGGGTCACCGACCGGATCGTGGTGCTGGAGTTCGGCCGCAAGATCGCCGAGGGTGCGCCCGCGGAGGTCAGCCGCGATCCGAAGGTGATCGCCGCATACCTGGGGGAGCCCGCCGATGACGCTGCTTGAGCTCGAGAATGTCGCCGTTGCCTACGGCCGGATCGAGGCGCTGCACGGCATCAGCCTCACCGTGAACGAGGGTGAGGTGGTGGCCCTGATCGGCGCGAACGGCGCCGGTAAGACCACCACCATGCGGGCCATCTCCGGGACCCGGTCGCTGGCCAGCGGGAAGATCACGTTCAACGGCGAGGACATCAGCAAGCTCCGGGCCGACCTGCGGGTGGTCCGGGGGCTGTGCCAGTCGCCGGAGGGGCGGCAGATCTTCCCGGGTATGACGGTGATGGAGAACCTGGACATGGGGGCGTACACCCGGCGGGACACCGCCGGTATCGCCGCCGACCTGGACCGGGTGCTGACCCTCTTCCCGCGGCTGGCCGAGCGGCGCAAGCAGGCCGGCGGCACGCTCTCCGGCGGCGAGCAGCAGATGCTCGCGGTCGGCCGGGCGCTGATGAGCCGGCCGAAGCTGCTGCTGCTCGACGAGCCGTCGATGGGTCTGGCCCCGTTGGTGATCCGGCAGATCTTCGACATCATCACGGAGATCAACCAGCAGGGCACCACGATCCTGCTGGTGGAGCAGAACGCCCAGCAGGCGCTCTCCCGGGCGCACCGCGGCTACGTGCTGGAGACCGGTCAGATCGTGAAGGAGGGGTCCGGTCAGGACCTGCTGCACGATCCGTCGGTCAAGGAGGCGTACCTCGGCGTGGCCTGAGCCATTCCACCGGCGGCCGGTCATCCCTCGCGGGGTGGCCGGCCGCCGGCTTTCGGGCCGGCTGCCCGTTCCGCCTCCGGACGCGCGGTGCCGCCGCCCGGGGATGTCGGTGCGACGGACTAGAGTCGCTGCCGTGACAGCTACGACGCCGCGCCTGCTCCTCGTCGACGGACACTCCCTGGCATACCGGGCGTTCTTCGCCCTGCCGGTGGAAAACTTCTCCACCACGACGGGCCAGCCCACCAACGCGGTCTACGGCTTCACCTCGATGCTGATCAACGTGCTGCGTGACGAGCAGCCCACCCACATCGTCGTCGCCTTCGACGTCTCCCGCCGCTCGTTCCGCACGGAAAAGTACGCGGAGTACAAGGCCGGCCGCAGCGAGACGCCGACCGACTTCAAGGGCCAGGTCAGCCTGGTCAAGGAGGTCCTGGCCGCGCTGCAGATCCCGGTGGTGGAGATGGAGGGCTACGAGGCCGACGACGTCATCGCCACACTCGCCTGCCAGGCCCGCGACCAGGGCATGACGGTGCTGATCAGCACCGGCGACCGGGACGCCTTCCAACTGGTCGGCGACCAGGTCACGGTGTTGTACCCGCGCAAGGGCGTCTCCGACCTGGCCCGGATGGACCCTGCGGCGATCGAGGCGAAGTACGGCGTGGGCCCGGAGCGCTACCGGGACCTCGCCGCGCTGGTCGGCGAGACCAGCGACAACCTGCCCGGCGTCCCGGGCGTCGGCCCGAAGACCGCGGCCAAGTGGATCACCACGTACGGCGGGGTGGAGGGCGTGATCGCCCGCGCCGACGAGATCAAGGGCAAGGCCGGCGACAGCCTGCGCGAGCGGCTCGCCGACGTGATCCGCAACTACGAGATCAACTGCCTGGTCTCCGACCTGGAGCTGCCGCTGCGGCCGGAGGACACCCGCTGGGCCGGCTGGGACCGGGAGGCGGTGCACCAGGTCTTCGACACCCTGGAGTTCCGCATCCTGCGCGACCGCCTGTACCAGTACCTGGAGGCGGTCGAGCCGGAGGCCGAGTCCGGCTTCGACCTCACCGGTGAGGTGCTCACCGAGCCGGGCGCGTTGAGCGCCTGGCTGTCCGCGCACTCCCCGACCGGCACCCCGATCGGGCTGGCCGTCAAGCTCGACACCGGTCTCAACCGCCGGCACACCGCCTCCGTCACCGGCCTGGCGCTGGCCACCTCGGGCGGCGCGGCGGCCTGGGTCGACCCGGTGGGGCTCGACCCGGCCGACGAGGGCGCCCTGGCCGGCTGGCTGGCCGACGCGCAGCGGCCCAAGGTGCTGCACGACAGCAAGCCGGCCGTGCTGGCCTGCGCCGCGCACGGCTGGGAGCTGGCCGGCATCGTCCGCGACACCCAGATCGCCGCGTACCTGGCCCGCCCCGACCAGCGGTCCTACGACCTGACCGACCTGGCGCTGCGCTACCTGCACCGCGAGCTGCGGGTGGACGCGCCGGAGACCGGCCAGCTCACCCTCGACGGGCTGGGCGACGAGGGCGTGGCCGAGCAGAACCTCATGCTCCAGGCCCGGGCCACCCTCGACCTGGCCGACGCCATCGACGCCGAGCTGTCCCGCGACGGCGAGCAGTCCGCGCGACTGATGGCCGGGGTGGAGCTGCCGCTGATGCGGGTGCTGGCCGCCATGGAGCGCACCGGCATCGCCGCCGACACGCACTACCTGTCCGAGCTGGAGGCCCACTTCGCGGCCGAGGTGAAGGCCGCCGCGCAGGGCGCGTACGAGGCGGTGGGCCGGGAGTTCAACCTCGGCTCGCCCAAGCAGTTGCAGGAGATCCTCTTCACCGAGCTGGGCCTGCCCAAGACCAAGAAGATCAAGACGGGTTACACCACCGACGCGGACGCGCTGCAGTGGCTCTACGCGCAGAACCCGCACCCGGTGCTGGCCCACCTGCTGCGCCACCGGGACGTGGCCAAGCTCAAGTCCACCGTCGACGGCCTGCTCAAGTCGGTCTCCGACGACGGCCGGATCCACACGACCTTCAACCAGACGGTGGCGGCCACAGGCCGGCTCTCCTCCACCGAGCCCAACCTGCAGAACATCCCGATCCGCACCGAGGAGGGCCGGCGGATCCGCCGGGCCTTCGTGGTGGGCGAGGGCTACGAGTGCCTGCTCACCGCCGACTACAGCCAGATCGAGATGCGCATCATGGCGCACCTGTCCTCGGACGACGCGCTGATCGAGGCGTTCAACTCCGGCGCCGACTTCCACGCCGCCACCGCCTCCTCGGTCTTCGGCGTGCCGGTCGACGAGGTCACCCCGGACCAGCGTCGCAAGATCAAGGCGATGAACTACGGCCTGGCGTACGGGCTGAGCGCGTTCGGGCTGTCCCAGCAGCTCAGCATCGGCACCGAAGAGGCGCGCGGGCTGATGGAGAACTACTTCGCCGGCTTCGGCGGCGTCCGCGACTATCTGCACCAGGTCGTCGCGCGGGCTCGCCAGGACGGCTACACCTCGACCATCCTGGGTCGCCGCCGCTACCTGCCCGACCTGGGCAGCGACAACCGCCAGCGCCGCGACATCGCCGAGCGGATGGCGCTCAACGCCCCGATCCAGGGCTCGGCGGCCGACATCATCAAGCTGGCGATGCTGCACGTCGACACCGCGCTGACCGACGCTGGTCTGCGCTCGCGGATGCTGCTGCAGGTGCACGACGAGCTGGTCTTCGAGGTCGCCCCGGGTGAGCGGGAGACCCTGGAGGCGCTCGTCCGGCGGGAGATGGGTGAGGCGTACCCGCTGTCGGTGCCGTTGGAGGTGTCGGTCGGCGAAGGCCGGGACTGGAACAGCGCGGACCACTGATTTTCTGTTGCTCGCGGTCGGGCTGTCCGGCGTTGGGATCGGGGTGGTGGCGCTGGAGTGGTGGCGTCGGAGTGCTGGATCAGCGTCCGGGTCCCCGGCGTTCCTTCGGCGGGGCGCCGTGCCGGTCGAGGGCGCGCCGGGACGGGCCGCCCGGGGGCGGCAGCGGGCCCTTGAGCGGGTCGTGGCCCCAGTTCATCAGCGACCAGCGCCACTTGGTGTCGCGGACGTCGCCGGAGGGGCGCTGCGCCATGTGCCGGCGTACGTAGCCGACCACCTTGCGCATGTGCTTGTAGTCGCCCTCGGACAGATCGCCGCGCTTGCGCCGCAACAGGTCGATGATCTTCCGACCGGACTCGTGCCCCACCGACTCGCCGCCGCCGGAGCGGCCGCCCTTGTGCCAGCCGACCTGCTTCGACTCGTCGGACTCCAGCCACGTCGACAGCTCGCCGGGCTTCATGTTCACCGCGTCGGTGAACTCCCGGTAGGTGTCGGCGCCGTCGTCACCCCCGCTCATGGCGCAGCACCTCCGGTCGGTGGGCGACGTCGCGGCCCGAGTCGTCGTTGCGGATCCGGTACTGCGGCTCGTCCTCCGTCGCGTTCACGGCGTGCCCGCGTACGTGCGTCCGGTCGGTCAGCTTCTCCTTGACCACGCCGTGCGCCCGGCCGCTGTGACTGGCCCAGGAGACGTGGTCACCCTCGCGGAATTCGCTCTCGGCCATACGCCCTGGCTACCCGGGCCCGCCCCGGCAAAACGGGGTCGCGCCGTTGGTGCGACGCCGTCATCCGGCGGGCTTGTCGGTGACGAAGATGGCGGTGCCGGGGAAGAGCCGCCCGCGCAGCGGGCTCCACTGCCCCCAGGTCCCCTCGTGCCCCGCCGGCCACTCCGGCTCCACCAGGTCCAGCAGGCGGAACCCGGCCCCCACCAGCTCACGGATCCGGTCGCCGAGGGTGCGGTGCTGCTCGACGTAGGTGGCCACGCCGGATTCGTCCTGCTCCACGTAGGGGGAGCGGTCGAAGTACGAGTGCACGGCGGTCAGCCCGCCCTCACCCGGGTCGTCGAGGAAGATCCAGCGCATCGGGTGCGTCACCGAGAACACCCACCGGCCGCCGGGACGCAGGACCCGGTGCACCTCGGCGAGCAGGGCCGCCGAGTCGTCCACGAACGGGATCGCGCCGAACGCCGTGCAGGCCAGGTCGAACGACCGGTCGGCGAACGGCAGGGCGAGGGCGTCGGCCTGCACCAGCGGTACGCGTACCCCGGTGCGGTCGGCGGCCTCCGCGGCGTGCCGCAACATGCCGGCGGACAGGTCGAAGGCGACCGGCCGGGCACCCTGGGTGGCCAGCCAGCGCGCGGCGGCCGCGGCGCCGCAGCCCACCTCCAGCACCCGCCGCCCGGGCAGCTCGCCGAGCAGCCGGGCGTCGGCCTCGCGCAGACCCTCCGGGCACCAGACGAAGTCCACGTCGCCGAGGAACGCCCCGTGCTCGGCCTGGTAGTCGTCGGCGTCGGTGTCCCACCAGCCGCGGTTCGCCCGCCGGGCCTCGGCGTCACCCACCCGGCGCCGGGTGACCCGGCTGTCGTCATCCACCCGCTCACGCTAGGCCCCGTCGAGACCCCCGCGGGCGGTGGGCCGGCGCGACCCGCCGGCGCCGGCCGCCTCACCCGATCGGTGGCGCGGCTGGGGCTGCTGTGACCTAAGAGACAACTGGGGCGGTTTCCAGGCGATTGTTCGGCTTTCGCAGGTCATCGCACGGCGAGGAGACGGGAGGGCTTGCACGCTGTGGTAATGCGCACGGTAGGCTAGACGATGCGCTCGCGGATCGTGTGCCTCGGCAGGGAGCAGGTGCGCGGTCGACGGAGCCACATCATGATCTCACTTGGCGATTGTTTGGTGTGCCCGGCGACGGATCCGCTGGCGCGAACAGGTCACCGCGACACCAGCCTGCTGTGACAACCCATCCGACCGGAGCAACCGCCCACATGACGAGCAGCATCGAGGCCCCCTCGAGCGCCACCCGGGTCACCCACGACGATCTCGGTTCCGAGGAGGCTTTCCTCGCCGCGATCGACGAGACCATCAAGTACTTCAACGACGGCGACATTGTCGAAGGCACCGTCGTCAAGGTCGATCGGGACGAGGTCCTGCTCGACATCGGCTACAAGACCGAGGGTGTCATCCCCTCTCGTGAGTTGTCGATCAAGCACGACGTGGACCCCGCCGAAGTTGTGACGGTTGGCGACCACATCGAGGCCCTTGTCCTCCAGAAGGAGGACAAGGAGGGTCGTCTGATCCTCTCCAAGAAGCGGGCGCAGTACGAGCGGGCCTGGGGCACGATCGAGAAGATCAAGGACGAGGACGGCGTCGTCCGCGGTTCGGTCATCGAGGTTGTCAAGGGCGGCCTCATCCTCGACATCGGGCTGCGCGGCTTCCTGCCGGCGTCCCTGGTCGAGATGCGGCGCGTGCGCGACCTGCAGCCGTACGTCGGGCGGGAGCTCGAAGCCAAGATCATCGAGCTGGACAAGAACCGCAACAACGTGGTCCTGTCCCGCCGGGCCTGGCTCGAGCAGACGCAGTCCGAGGTGCGCACCGAGTTCCTCAACAAGCTGCAGAAGGGCCAGGTCCGCAAGGGCGTCGTGTCCTCGATCGTCAACTTCGGCGCGTTCGTGGACCTCGGCGGCGTCGACGGTCTGGTGCACGTCTCCGAGCTGTCCTGGAAGCACATCGACCACCCGTCCGAGGTCGTCGAGGTGGGCCAGGAGGTCGAGGTCGAGGTCCTGGACGTCGACCTGGACCGCGAGCGGGTCTCGCTGTCGCTGAAGGCGACGCAGGAGGACCCGTGGCGGCAGTTCGCCCGCACCCACGCGATCCAGCAGATCGTGCCGGGTAAGGTCACCAAGCTGGTGCCGTTCGGTGCGTTCGTCCGGGTGGACGACGGCATCGAGGGCCTGGTCCACATCTCCGAGCTGGCCGAGCGCCACGTGGAGATCCCGGAGCAGGTCGTCCAGGTCGGCTCCGAGGTCATGGTCAAGGTCATCGACATCGACCTGGAGCGCCGCCGGATCTCGCTGTCGCTCAAGCAGGCCAACGAGGGCTTCGTGGAGGGCGAGGAGCACTTCGACCCGACCCTCTACGGCATGGCCGCGACGTACGACGCCGAGGGCAACTACATCTACCCGGAGGGCTTCGACCCGGAGACGGGCGAGTGGCTCGAGGGGTACGACAAGCAGCGCGAGACCTGGGAGAACCAGTACGCCGAGGCTCGTCAGCGCTGGGAGGCCCACACCAAGCAGGTGCAGACCTCTCGGGCCGCCGACGCCGAGGCCGCTGCCAACCCGACCCCGGCCGTTCCGGCCGCTGGTGGCGGCACGACCTCCTCGTCCAGCCCGGCCCCGAGCCGGCAGGCCGAGGAGCCGGCCGGCACCCTGGCCACCGACGAGGCGCTCGCCGCCCTGCGGGAGAAGCTCGCCGGCGGTAAGTGACCCGCTGAACGACGACGGGCCCCGTCCCCGCGATCTTCGGATCGCCGGGGGCGGGGCCCTCGCCGTACCCCCGGAAGACCGCGCGCCCGGCGGCCCGCCGCGCCGTGCCGCCGCGGCCCTCGCGCCGGCCGGCGCTGCCTCGCCGCACCCGGTGCCGACTCGCAAGATCGTCCTCGATCGTGGATGGAGGGGCCTCCGGCCGGCTGGGTGACCACTACATCCAGGATCGAGCGTGATCTCGACGCCACCCCAGCGGCCGTGCGGCCGGGTTTGGCGGCTGGGCTGGTGATCCGGTTGACTGGTCCGGTGCTGAGGGTGGGATTGACCGGCGGAATCGGGTCTGGCAAGAGCGCGGTGGCCGCACGACTGGTCGAACGGGGCGCGGTGCTGGTCGACGCCGACCGGGTTGCCCGGGAGGTCGTCGCGCCGGGCACCGAGGGGCTGGCCGAGATCGTCGCCGCCTTCTCCGAGCGGGTGCTGGACGCCGACGGCGCACTGGACCGGGCTGCGCTGGGCGCGGTGGTGTTCGCCGACGAGACCGCCCGCCGCCGGCTGGAGGCGATCACCCATCCCCGGGTCCGGGCCCGCACCGCCGAGCTGGTCGCCGCGGCGGCGCCCGACGCGATCGTCGTCAACGACGTGCCGTTGCTGGTCGAGGTGGGGCTCGCGCCCACGTACCACCTGGTGGTCGTGGTGCGGACGGCCGTGGCGACGCGGCTGGAACGGCTGGCGCGCGCCCGGGGGATGGACCGCGCGGAGGCCGAGCGGCGGATCGCCGCGCAGGCCGACGACGCCGTTCGCGGCGCGGCGGCGGACGTGGTGCTGACCAACGACGGAAGTCTGGAGGAGCTGCGCGCCTCGGTCGACACGCTCTGGCGGCAGCGGCTGCTGCCCTACGAGCACAACCTGCGCGAGCGGCGCGTGGTCCCACCGGCACGGGTCGGCCTGGCCGAGGCCGATCCGACCTGGCCCGAGCAGTACGCGCGGCTGGCCGCCCGGATCCGGCACGCCCTGGCGCCGGCGGACCTGCGCATCGACCACGTCGGGGCGACCGCCGTGCCCGGCCTCGCCGCCGAGGACGTCATCGACGTGCAGGTGGCCGTGCCCAGCCTCGCCGACGCCGACGGGACGCTGACGGACCGCCTGGCGAACACCGGGTTCCCGAGGATGCCGGGGCAGTGGTGGGACGATCCGCGCCCGGCCGGCAGCGACCGGTGGGGCAAGCGGCTGCACGGCAGCGCCGACCCGGCCCGCCCGGTGCGCCTGCACGTGCGGGCGGCGGACTCGCCGGGCTGGCGCTACGCGCTGCTGATGCGTGACTACCTGCGCGCCGACCCGGACCAGCGGGCCACGTACCTGCTGCTCAAGCGGGAGTTGATGGACGCCGCCCCGGATGTCGGCGGCTCCGGGACGGTCCGCGACCCCTGGTTCGACGAGGAGTACCTGCGGGCCGAGCAGTGGGCCGAGCAGACCGGCTGGCGACCCTGACGGCGGCGCCGCGCCGCGGCAAGCGGTGACGCGGAGCGGTGCGGCCGGCTTCAACGATGTCGCCGGGGCGAGCGGCGGCGCGCGGCCGAGCGGGTGACGCCGAGCCCGTGGCGGGCCGGCCGGTCAGGTGGTGGCCGGCGGGCGGGGCGCCGGCGCCAACCGGGGCACCGACGCGGGATTGAGGTCGAGCTGCGCCCACGCGCCGGGGGCGGTGCGCAGCTCCAACCGGCGCAGTGACCCGTCGCGGTCGATCCAGTAGCGCAGCCGCCCGTGTGCCGTGCGCAGCTCGACGACGTCCACCGTCCTGCGGGCGGCGACGTCCTCGCGTATCCGCGTGGCGGTGCCCCGCTGCCCGGCCGGCCCTGCGGCGGCCAGCGCGGCGCCGACCAGCAGGCTCAGGTCGTCGGTGCCAGGCCGGGCGGACCGCCACGGTCCGGCGGGGGGTGGCAGCGGCGGGCGCCCCGGCGTCTCCGCGGTGCCGCCGCCAGCGGCCGAGGCCGGCAGGTCCACCCGGGCCACGCCGGCGGTGTCCCGCCGCACCAGTGTCCGGCGCTCCGGTACGCCCAGGTCGGCGACCGCCAGGTACGCCGTGCGGGCGGTCCAGCTCACCCAGCCGGCGCCCCGCAGGTTCGTGTCCGTGCCCACCGGTGCGGTCAGCGTCAGCGCGGCGCCACCCTGGGTCCGGAGCCGGGCCGGTACCCGGGTCAGCCGGTCCTGCTCCGCGTCGGTCAGCGCACGGGGCAGTCCTGGCCGGCCGCCGAGCGCGTCCACCGGGCGCAGTGTCGGCCGGTCGGCCCGGTTGAGGATCACCGTGACCGGGCCGACGCCGGGCAGCCGGGCCACCAGCTTGTGCAACCGGCTGTCCTGGTCCAGCCAGTAGCGGGGGTGTCCGTCCGGCCCGGCACCCGACGTGCCGGTCGGTGGCGGGCTGCCGGTGGCGGGTGCGTTCCCGCCGGGCAGCGGCGCCTGGAGGACGTCCACCGGCCCGGCCGCCACGGTGTCGCGGGCCACCCAGCGGCCACCGCCGTCCCGCAGCGCCTGAGCCGGGTCCGGGCGGTCGGCGGCGAGGCTGAGCAGCAGGTCCAGCACCGGTGCCAGGCTCGCGCCGGGTTGCAGGTGGCGCAGCCGCCAGCCGTCGGCCGGTGGCACCAGCGGCGGCGCGGCGGGAGTGGGCACCGCCCCCGGGTCGGGTCGGACGACCAGCACCGGACCGGAACTCTGCAACAGGCCCCGCTCGGCGCCCGCGCCCGGCCCACCCACGTCGAGGTAGAGCAGCGGTCGCGACCAGTCCACCCAGCCGACGAGTTCGGTCCGGGCGGCCCCGGCGCCGACTGTGACGCGGACTCCGGCGCGCAGGTCCCGCAGGTTGGTGACCCGCATCGCCGCGAGCCGCTCGCCCTCCGCGACGGTCAGTGGCCGGGCCGGCTCGGGCGGGTCGGGCGCCCAGGTCAACAGCCCGATCACCAGCGCTGTCGCGGACGTCAACGCGGTCAGGCCGAGCAGCAGCAGCACGCTCCGGCGTCGGCGGCCGGCCCGGGTCGGGTCGACGCGGTGAGCGGCGGGGTCGGTGGCCGGGTCGGCCGCCGACGCCGGAGCGTGCTGCTGC
>NZ_QGKR01000353.1 GCF_003172955.1 Micromonospora acroterricola
GGTCCCGGTCGACGGCCGGCCGGTCGGTCGGGCGCGTCGCGCCCAGCCCGGTCGCGCCCAGCCCGGTCGCGCCCCGCCCGGTCGAGCTGCCGGTCGAGCTGCCCGTCGCCCCGGCGGTCGTGCCCGTCGGCACGGGGACCGGAGAGCAGCGGTGAGCGCATCGCCGGGCCGGTCCGACAACCTGACGGGCAGCCCGCCGCGTCCATATCACGTGCGACCTGACGAGCTGGAAGGTGCGGTGCGGGAGACCCTCTCGCACCGGGTCGCCGTCGCCCGCCCACTGAGCGCCGACCCGGCCGGCCAGGCCATCCGTCGGGCGAACCGGATCCGGCGCCGACGTACCGCGGGCGGGCTCGCTCTCGCGGCGGTCGCCACGGTGCTGGTCAGCACCGGCATGGCGCAGCTCGGCGACGGCTCCGGGGGGCAGGGCCCGCCGATCGTCGTGATCGGTGACCCCAACCCGTCGGGTCGGCCGATCCCCTCGGCCACCGCTCCCGCCCCCGCGCCCTCGCCCGGGACGTCCGTCGACGTGCTCGCCGGTGGGGCGCTGATCGGTGCGAACGGGGGACGGTTGGAGCTGCCCGGCGTCGGGCGGGCCGAGGCCGCCCACCTGCTGCCCGGCGACGCCGGCTGGCTGGTGGTCGGCGCGCCCACCACCGCCGGCCGCTCCCTCTGGGTGGCGCAGCGCGACGGGTTGGTGCAGGTCCTGCTGGCCGGGGCCGGCCGGATCGTCGTGGCGCCGGACGCCCGCCAGGTGGCCTGGCGCGACGGCACCGGCCTGCTGGTGGCGGGCGTGGTCGGCACCCAGCTCATCGGGCCGGTCCGTACGCCCGTGCCGGCCGAGGCGGAGCCGGTCCGGTTCGTCGGCGACAGCGTTCTGGTCCGGCTCGACCCGGCTCGCGGGGGCCACGCCCTGTGGCGGCCGGGCGCCGGAGAGGTGACCGCGAGCGCCGACCGGAGCACTCTGAACGTCTACGGCGTCCTGCCCGACGGCCGGCTGGTCGGCCAGTTCCCCGGCGGTGAGCCGGGCCGGACCTGCCTGGCCGTGCTCGACCCGAAGCGTGACCTGAAGCGGGTCGGCACCGGCTGCGGCCCGGAGCTGACCCCGGACGGCGCCGGCGGGGTCTCGGCCGACGGCCGGTGGCTGCTGGTCAACGGGCGGGTCGGCAAGGACGCCCGGTCCCTGCTGGTCGACCTGCGCCGACTCGGACCGGACATGACCGCCGTGCCCGCCGGGCCGCCGGTGACCGGCGCGGTCGCCTGGACCGACTCGACCGCCACCTACGTCGACGGCGACGGCGAGCTGGTCCGGGTCGACGTCGCCCGGGTGCGGTCGGGAAAGCCGGCCGACCCGACCCCGGTGCCCGGCGCGAAGCCGGGGGACCAGCCCGTCCTGGTGACCGGCTCCTGACCTGCACCGGTTCCTGACCTGCACCGGCTCCTGACCTGCACCGGTTCACGGACGGGCCGGTCGCGGACGGAACCGCCTCAAACGGCCGGTCTCGTGCGGACCGGTCTCGTGCGGACCGGCCTCGGCGCGCCTGGGGCGAGCGCCCTCGGTAGCGTCGGGAAATGACCTCGCGTACCGGCCCCGACCCGCGGATCGACCTGCACGCCCACTCGACGGCCAGCGACGGCACGCTGAGCCCCGCCGAGCTGGTCCGGGCGGCGTCTGAAGCCGGGCTGGACGTGCTGGCGATCACCGATCACGACACCACCGCCGGCTGGGCGCCGGCCGTGCGGGCGCTGCCGCCCGGGCTGTGCCTGGTTCGGGGAGCGGAGCTGTCCTGTCGCTGGTCGGGCACGCGGCCGGCGGTGCCGTTGCACCTGCTGGCGTACCTGTTCGACCCGGATCACCCGGAGCTGGTCGCCGAGCTGGCCCGGGTGCGGGCCGCCCGCGAGGAGCGGGGCGAACGCATCGTCGCGCTGCTGCGCGCCAACGGAATCGACGTGAGCTGGCCGGACATCCTGGCCGGTGCGGGTGGCGGCACCGTGGGCCGGCCGCACATCGCGCAGGCGCTGATCCGGGGCGGTCTGGTCGGCAGCACCCGCGAGGCGTTCGGGCCGGACTGGCTGGGTGAGCGGTACCGGCTTCCCAAGGAGGACATCGACGTGTTCCGGGCGATCCAGCTGGTCCGGGCGGCCGGCGGAGTGCCCGTCTTCGCCCATCCGCGCGCCACCCGACGGGGCCGGGTGGTGCCCGACGAGCTGATCGCCGAGCTGGCCGCCGCCGGTCTGGCCGGTTTGGAGGCCGACCACGAGGACCACAGCCCGGCCGAGCAGGCGCACGTACGGGCACTGGCCGCCGAGCTGGGCCTGTTCGTCACCGGCTCGTCGGACTTCCACGGCACCCACAAGACCGTCCAGCTCGGCGCGTTCAGCACCAGCGTCGACGCGTACGAGCGGATCGTCGCGGCGGGGGTGACCGAGGTCGCTTCCGCCTGATCCCGATTTTGGCCGGCCACGGCGCGGCTAGGTTGATCACGTGGACCTGAAGTTGTTCGGCGAGGTTTTCGTGACCCTGCTGGTGATCACCGACCCGCCGGGCATGATGCCGATCTTCCTCGCGCTGACCGGCCCGCTGCCCGCCCGCGACCGCAACCGAGCAGCCTGGCAGGCGGTTGCGCTGGCGCTCGGCGTGATCGTGATCTTCGCAGTGGCGGGCCAGACCCTGCTCGACTACCTGCACGTGGACCTGCCCGCGTTGCAGGCCGCCGGCGGTCTGCTGCTGGTGCTGGTCGCGCTGGAACTGCTCACCGGCAAGGCCGACGACCCCAGCCAGCAGGTGACCTCGAACATCGCCCTGGTGCCGCTGGGCACCCCGTTGCTGGCCGGCCCCGGAGCCATCGTCGCGACCATGCTCTTCGTGCAGCAGGCGGACGGGCTGGGCGAGTTCACCGCCATCGCCGTGGCGATCCTCGCCGTGATGGTGGCGGTCTGGATCGTGCTGCGCTTCTCCGGCGGCATCGTGAAGATCCTGCGCCCCGGCGGGATCGAGGTGCTGACCCGGATCGCCGGCCTGCTGCTGGCCGCGATCGCCGTGCAGCTCATCGCGGACGCGGTGGCCGCCTTCGTCACGCAGTACGTGAACATGACCTGACCCGGCACACCCGCGATGTCGGGGGTGGATGGCAGGATCGCAGGCGTGCGACGATCCCCCTCAGCCGGACGACCCGCCGCCGGCGGCCGAGCCCCCCAGCAGCGCGCCAGCGGCGCCGAGCAGCTCGGCTTCGAGGGCATGCCGGAGCGGCTGTTCGTCTGCACCCCGAGCAAGCTCGGCGCGTACGCGGACTGCCCGCGCCGCTACCGCTACTCCTACGTCGACCGGCCGGCCCCGCCGAAGGGCCCGCCGTGGGCGCACAACTCGCTCGGCGCCAGCGTGCACACCGCGCTGAAGAACTGGTATGCGCTGCCCGCCGACCGTCGCCGTCCCGAGGCGCTGGCCACCCTGCTCAAGGGCACCTGGGTCCGCGAGGGCTACCGCGACGACGAGCAGGAGCGGGCCGCCTACCGGCGGGCGCTGGGCTGGCTGGAGGCGTACGTCGAGACGCTCGAGCCGGACACCGACCCGCTCGGCGTGGAGCGGGTGGTGGCGGTCAAGACGGCGGTGTTGGCGTTCAACGGCCGGACCGACCGCATCGACTCCCGGCCTGGGCCGGAGGGTCCGGAGCTGGTCATCGTCGACTACAAGACCGGCCGCACCGGGCTGGACACGGATGACGCGCGCGGTTCGCAGGCGCTGGCGCTCTACGCGTACGCGGCCGAGCGGGTGTTCCGCCGGCCGTGCCGCCGGGTGGAGCTGCACCACCTGCCGACCGGCACGGTCGCCGGGCACGACCACACCGTTGAGTCGCTGGCCCGGCAGTTGACCCGGGCCGAGGAGGCGGCCCGCGACATCATGGCCGCCGAGCGGGCGGTCGCCGACGGTGGCGACGCGGACGAGGCGTTCCCGGTGGCTCCCGGCCCCCGCTGCGGCTGGTGCGACTACCGGCGCCACTGCCCGACCGGCGCCCAGGTTCCGGGCAAGGAGCCGTGGGCGGCCGTCGAGCGGGCCGTCGAGCCGGTCCCCGGCCAGGACTGACGGGCCGGGCGCGACGGTGCATCGGCGACGAACTGACCTACCGGTTCGTCGAGGACGTCATCCGGGAACACGGCGCCGGGGTCAGCTGCGGACCAGGTGCCCGGGCCCGGTGGTGTTGGCCAGGGCGTGCCGTTCGGCCCTCTGCCTGGCGGCCTGCGTGATCGGCCCCTCCAGGTAGCGCCGGGGCACCGCGCCGAGCGCCAGCCGCAGGGCGCGCACCGTCAGGTCCGCCGACAGGGCGGTGGTGGGCAGCCCGAGCCCGCCGTACATCCGGCGGGCCCACGCCGGCAGCAGCGCGAGCGCGGTGCCGGCGATGCCCAGGTACGCCCAGCGCGGCGGCCCCAGGGTGAGCCCCAGCCGGGCCGGCAGGCTGAGCTTCCACGGCAACGGCGGGGCGGTGAGGAAGAGCGCGGTCTCGGCGGCCTCCCGGGTCATCCGCAGCTCGGGCCGCGCGGAGCGGTAGTACGCCGCCACCTCGTCGGCGGTGCCCGGGACGGTGGCCGGGTCGAGGCCGACCAGGGCGGCGGAGCGGCGCTGCTCGGTGTAGTAGCCGTCCACCTCCTCGTCGGTGAGCGGCAGGCCGGCTCGCCGGGCCGTGTCGAGGAACGACTCGACCTCGGTGACATGCACCCAGCGCAGCAGGTCCGGCTCGTCGATCCGGAACTCCTCGCCGGTGTCCGGGTCGGTGGCCCGCAGCCGGGCGTGCAACCGGCGCAGCCGGGCTCCGGCCGTCTCCGCCTCGGCGGTGGTCCCGTAGACGGTGGTCGCCACGTAGGTGGCGGTGCGGACGAGGCGACCCCACGCGTCGGTGCGGTAGTTGCTGTTCTGCGCGACCCCGGCCATCGCCCGAGGGTGCAGGGCCTGGAGGTAGAGCGAGCGCAGGCCGGCGACGATCAGGATCGGCTCGTCGTGCACCTTCCACGTGACCGATCCCGGACCGAAGAGGCCGAGGTCATCGGAGTCCACTGACCAAGAGTGCCACGGCGCGGGGAACCCCGCCGGTCACCTTTCGGCGGCGGGCGGCGAGTCAGCTGTCGGCGGAGCGGCGGGCCTGGCAGCCCGGGCAGAGACCCCAGAAGGTCACCTCCGCCTCGTCCACCTCGAAGCCGTGCGCGACGCCCGGCTCCAGGCAGGGGGCGCTGCCCACCGCGCAGTCGATGTCGGCGATCTCGCCGCAGCCCCGGCAGACCACGTGGTGGTGGTTGTCGCCGGCCCGAGCCTCGTACCGGGCGGGACTGCCCGCGGGCTCGATCCGGCGGGACAGCCCGGCCCGGGACAGCGCGCCCAGCACGTCGTAGACCGCCTGGGTGGAGACCGAGTCGAGGCGTTCGCGGACCTGCCGGGTGATCTCGTCGACCTCCAGGTGGCCGCCGCCGGCCAGCACGTCGAGCACCGCGAGGCGCGGTCGGGTGACACGCAGGCCCCTCGATCGCAGCAGTTCCTCGGCAGCGGACATGCGCCAATGACAGCACGTGTGACCAGTGCCGACAACCGTCGTCCGGTGGGGGTGGCCACGGACACAGCCGGCGGGGCCGGATGGGCGCCTGGTGAACCCGGACGGGCCCGCGCGCGTGTCTCCCGTCGAGAGCTGGGGACGACCGGCGGACCGTAGGCCGGCGATCCCGTGACCGTGATCCACCTGGAGGGTGTCGATGTTCGAGGAGATCCTGGGTCTACCGGTTCACGTCCTGGTGATTCACGCGGTGGTCGTGTTCGTGCCGCTGCTCGCCGTGCTGGCCATCGCGTACGTGGGGCTGCCACGCTGGCGGCACCGGCTGGACTGGGCGGTGGGCATCCTCGCCGTGGCCGCCCCGCTGGTCACCTTCGTGGCCGTCCAGTCGGGTGAGGCGTTCACCGACGCGCTGGTCGCCCGGGGTTTCCAGGGCCCCATCCTGGACCAGATCTTCGAGCACTCCCGCTACGGCGACATCCTGTTCCGGATCGTGCTGCCGCTCGGAATCGTGGCCATCCTGCTGCTGGTGGCGACCAGCGGCCACCCCCGGGTGCCGCGGCTGCCGGCGTTGGTGACCCCGGTGCTGGCGGTGGCGATCGTCGCCCTGTCCGCCGCCGCCCTGGTCTACGTCTACCTGGCCGGCCACTCCGGCGCCCAGGCCGTCTGGAGCACGACCCTCTGACCCCTTGCCGCGTCGCGGGTCAGAAGACGACCCGCGAGCAGAGCAGGCAGACCAGGACCACCAGCACCACGCCGACGGCCGCGCCGAAACCGTAGGTGATCCGCTGCGCCCGCTGCTCGGCCGCGTCGAGGCCGGCCATGTCCTGCGGCGGCAACTGCCGGGGCGGCGCCGGCTCCAGGTGTACGGGTGGACGCCAACCCGCCGGCGGCGGCACGCTCGGCGGCGGGCCGGCGTATCCGCTGCCGGGCGCGGTCGCTGGCGGGGCGGAGGGTTGCTCCACCGCTCCGTCGCCGCCGGTCCCGGGCCGCCGCCAGTAGTCGTCCGGGGTGCTGCCACCGCTGGGGGTCGTCACGCCGTCCGACGCTACCAACGCCGCCGGTGGCGCGGTCGCTTCTGGCCGGCGCGCCACCGTCCGCGACCCGTTCGCCACGGGCGGCTGCGCTAGTCTTGCCGCTCGTGAGCATCGAGGACCCTGGCACGCAGGGCGCGCGCGGCGACGATGACCGCACCGTCGACCTGAGCGAAGACTTCGTGGTGCTGCCCGAGCAGACCTCCGACGACACCGACCGTGGCTGGGGGGAGCGCCCCGGCGGCAACGACGACTGGCTGCTCGCGGAACGCCCCCCGCACTGGGAATGACTGCTGCCTGCCTGCCGGTCAGCCACGGGCGGGGACCGCACGGTCAGCCGCGCACGACGATGGCGAACCGGCTCCCCTCGGGTAGCCCGACCGCACGTTGTGCCTGGTCCGGGTTGAGCGCCAGGTAGAGCGCGGAGGACCCGTCGGCCGCGCCGTCACCGAGCACGTCCAGGACCAGCGCCCGGGAGGCGAGCAGGGTGGCCTCCGCGCCCGCCCCGCCCGGCGGCGCCGCCAGCAGGTCGACCCGGAAGCCGGGTCGGACCACCGCCAGCGCGGCGGGCTCGGCCAGCCGGACCGGCACTCCGACCGCTCCGGTGGGCAGTGGTAACGGGCCGGACCTCGCGTCAGTCGTCGCGCGCGTGCCGGTCGACGGCCCGTCGATTGGTTCGGTGCCCGTTGGCTGCCCGTCGGCTGAGTCGGTCGGCCCGGCTGCGCCGAGCGGGTCCGGGGATGGGCTGGCGCGGGTGGCCGGAGGGCAGCCGGTCGGGGTGTGCAGGACGGCGGCGGCCAGGCCGAGCAGAGCGGCGACCAGGCCGGCCCGCAGCAGGGTGCGGCCGCCGGGCAGGGCGAGTCGGCGCAGCGGTCGCAGTGCCCGCGCCGAGTCCGGATCGCGCATGTCTCGGCCGCCTCCCGTCCCGGGGCGTCACAGCGACACCCGTGGACGGCAGGTTAGGCCGGCCAACCGCCTGTTCGTTCGCCGTCGGCTGGTGCCTGTGGACAACCAGTCCGCCTGTGGACAAACGCCCACCAAGGCGCACGGCCTGGTATGGGGGCGGTGATCGACTCGGGCGGTCAGGACGCCGAGCTGGCCGCCGGCGCCTTTCCGCCGCTCGACCCGCCGGACGACGACGAGCCGGACGAGGACGAACCGGACGACGAGCCGGAGGACCCGGACGACGACGAGGAGGACGACGAGCCGGAGTCCCCACCGGAGGACGACGAGGACGACTCGGACTTGGCCGGCTTGGTCGCCGTGCCGCCGGCCGTCGTCTCCGAGGCGGACGCCCGGGAGTCGGTGCGGTAGAACCCGGAGCCCTTGAAGACGATCCCGACCGAGTTGAAGACCTTGCGCAGCCGCCCCTCACACGCCGGGCACTCGGTCAGCGGCTCGTCAGAGAAGGACTGCACCGCCTCGAGCTGGTGACCGCACGTGGTGCAGGCGTACTGGTACGTGGGCACGTTCTCCTCCGGATCTGGGCTCAGCCAGTTGGCACTCGACGTATTCGAGTGCCAATGGTGCGTCATTCGCCCCGGGTTCGTCCAGCGGACGTGTGGGGCGCGACACCATGCGCCACACCCGGGCCGCCGTCAAGCGTACGCATCCCGTCGGCTGGGGTGACGACCGCGCGGACCGGCCGGTCGTGCGGCTCCACGGGCAGCGCCTCGACCAGCTCGCCGTCGTGCAGCGGGACCACGGTCAGCGTCGCCACGGGCACCCGGGCCAGCGCCCGGTCGTACGAGCCGCCGCCGCGGCCCAGTCGCCGGCCGTGCCGGTCGACCGCCAGGGCCGGTACGACCACCAGGTCGGCGCCGGTCACCGCGGTCACCCCGAGTCGGGGTCCGACCGGCTCCCGGATACCCCGCCCGGCCGCGACCAAGCCATCCGGACCGGTGTACGCCGCCCAGTCCAGGTCGAGGTCGGCGCGGAGCACCGGCAGCAGCAGCTCGGCGTCGGCGGGCAGCGCCTCCCGCAGCACCCGCGGCAGGTCGGCGCCGCCCGGCTCGGAGCCGACCGGCACGTACGCCGTCACCCGGCGTGGGCGCAGCCGGCGTACCAGCGCGACCAGCTCGGCCTGGACCCGCCCGGCGGCTTCGGCCCGGGTCTCACCGGTCAGCGCCCGGCGGCGGGCGAGCAGCTCGGCGCGCGTCTCCCGCTTCGCCACACGGGTCACTTCCGCTTCATCAGAAAATTCCGGCACGCAACACTCCTGACGCAACGCCTCTCCCACGGTTGCTCTGTGTCAGCATCGCAAGCAACGGAAGCGGAACGTCCGGGGGGACCGAGTGACGCTACGCGGGCGGTTGACGGCAGCCTTCCTCGTGGTGGTGCTCGGGCCGGTCCTGCTCGGCGCGTTCTTCGTCGCCTCCACCGTCGCCGCGGTGGACCGCAGCCGCTCCACCGAGCGCCTCGCCGTGGCGGCGTCCACCGTGCGTACCTCGGTCGACGCGCTCTGCCAGCAGCTCCGCGCCACCGCCGACGCGGTGGCCCTCACCGGCGACCCGACCCGCGCCGCCGACCAACTGGTCGGCCGGGGGGTGGCCGCCGCGGTGCTGATCACCGACATGACGGGCCAGGTCACCTACGCCTCGTCCGGCGCGCCCTCGACCCCCTGGCGGGACTGCTCCGGCCCGCCGGCGTCGTCCGGCCCGGCCCGCGCGCTGGCCGCCCGGGTGGACCTGCGCGACCGGGCGGGCACCCTGCTCGGCACGGTGGCCGCCGCGCAGGTGGTCGACCCGGCCTTCGTGGCCCGGCTGGCGGCCGTGACCGGGGTGGCGGTCACCCTCCTCGACGGCGGCGCCAGCGCCGCGCGGGTCACCCACACCACCGAGTCCCGCGAGGTACGCGACGCCGTCCTGGCCGCCGCCAGCGCCACCGACGGCGAACGGGTCACCGAGACCACCGAGGGCCGGTACGTGCGGCGGATCGGGCCGTCCACCGGGCAGCCGCTGCCGCTGGTCCTGTCCGTGCCGAGCGAACGCCCACCAGGGCTGCACGTGACGCTGGCCGGCGTGGTCGTCCTGGCCGCGCTGCTGGCCGTGCTGACCGCCTGGCGCCTGGCCCGGGTGACCACCCGGCCCCTGGTGGAACTGGCCGGCGCGGTGGACCGGGTGGCGCACGGCGACCTGACCGCCCGGGTGCCGGTACGCAGTCGCGACGAGCTGGGCCGGCTGGCCGCCGCGTTCAACCGGATGACCCGGGAGACCGGGTCGTACGTGGCGGCGTTGACCAGCAGCCGGGACCAGCTGCGCGGGCACCTCGCGGTGCTCGGCGACACCCTGGCCAGCACGCACGACCTGCAACGCATCCTGCGGGTGATCCTGCACAGCTCCATCGCCGCCACCGGGGCGCGGGCGGGCGCGGTCCTGCTCGTGGAGGCCGGTGGGGTGCTCGTCGCGCAGTGCACCGAGGGGCTGGACGGGCGCTGGCCGGAGGGGGACGCGGACGGGCCGCAGACGCTGCGGGTGCCGGTGGGCGTTGGAGTGGTCGGCGCGGTGGCCGCCACCGGTGAGCCGCAGCGGGGCCGGGTGGAGCCGACCGAGGTTCCGGCGGGTGAGCCGCGCTGCCGTACGTACGTCGCGGTCCCCTTCGCCACCCCCGGCGGCGGCGCCACGACCACCTCGGGCGGGCCCGCGGCGACGGTGGGGAGCGGCGGCGAGGACGCCGGCGCGCCCACGGCGGCGCTCGGCGTACTGGCCCTCTACGACCGGGTGGGCGCGGACGAGTTCGACGACGACGACCTGGTCACCCTGCGCACCTTCGCCGGGCACGCCGCGGTGGCGGTGGACAACGTCCGGGTGCACGAGGAGGCACAGCGGCTCTCGCTCACCGACCCGCTCACCGGGCTGTGGAACTACCGCTACCTGCGCGAGTCGATCCGGCGGGAGGTGGAACGGGCCAGCCGGTTCGGCCGGATGCTCAGCGTCCTCGCCCTCGATCTGGACCGGTTCAAGGACGTCAACGACACGTACGGGCACGCGGCGGGGGACACCGTGCTGGCCGAGTTCTCCCGGCGGGTGCGCGGCGAGATCCGCGAGGTCGACCTGGCGTTCCGGCAGGGCGGCGAGGAGTTCGTGCTGCTGCTGCCGGAGACCGACGCCCGGGGCGCGGCGATCGTCGCGGAGCGGCTGGGCGCGGCGGTGCGGGAGACGCCCATCGCCGTCGAGGCGTACGCCGGGCCGATCGTGGTGACCGTGTCGGTGGGCATCGCCGTCTACCCGGACCACGGCAGCACCGGGAGGGAGGTGCTAGAGGCCGCCGACGACGCGCTCTACGCCGCGAAGGCCGCCGGGCGGGACACCTACCGGGTCGCCGAGGTGTGCCCGGACCTGCCGACACAGGAGATCCCGGTCCCGGCGGGGGCGGTCACCCCAGCCGACGGGCTGCCGCGCGCCGGCCGGCCCGTGCAGGTCCCGCGGGAGCCGGGCGGGCACGCCCGGTCGGAGTCGGCCGCGGGCGTACCCGAATCGCCGCCGGCGAACGCGCGGCCGGAACCGGCCGACGACCCGGCGGACAGCGCCACCGACGGGGCCCGGGCCGGCTCGGACGCCGCCCGGCCGGGGTCGGGCGGCGGCGCGTCTTCTGGGCCACACCCGCCGCGGCAGAGCCGTGGCCGATAGTCTCGCGGCATGTCGGAGCACTCAGCGAACCCCTCATCGACGGTCGCCGCAACCGGCCGTCCCCTGGCGGTCAAGGCCGTCATCCCGGCCGCCGGACTGGCCACCCGGTTCCTGCCAGCCACCAAGGCGGTGCCCAAGGAACTGCTGCCGGTGGTCGACCGGCCGGTGTTGCAGTACATCGTCGAGGAGGCCGCCCAGGCCGGCATCGGTGACGTGTTGCTGATCACCGGTCGGGGTAAGACGTCGATGGTGGACCACTTCGACCGTCGCCCCGACCTGGAGACCAGGCTGGAGGAGAAGGGCGACGCCGAGCGGTTGGCGGCCGTGCGCCGGCCCAGCGACCTGGCCGACATCTACACCGTCCGGCAGCCGGAGCAGCTCGGGCTCGGGCACGCCGTCGGGTACGCCGAGTCGCACGTCGGCGACGCGCCCTTCGCGGTGCTGCTCGGCGACGAGTTCGTCAAGCCGTCGGAGCCGCTCCTGCCGGCGATGCTGGAGCTGCAGGCCCGCACGGGCGGGGTGGTGCTCGCCTTCTTCGAGGTCGACCCGGCCGACACCAAGCGGTACGGCATCGCGTCCGTCGAGCCCGCCGAGGCGGAGCTGACCGACATCGGCGAGGTCGTCAAGGTGACCGGCATGGTGGAGAAGCCCCAGCCGGAGGACGCGCCGAGCAACCTCGCGGTCCTCGGCCGCTACGTGCTGCCCGGCAGGATCTTCGACGCGATCCGGCGGACCAAGCCGGGCAGCGGCGGCGAGATCCAGCTGACCGACGCGATGGAGCTGCTGCGCACCGAGGGCGTTCCGGTGCACGCGATCGTCTACCGGGGCACCCGCTACGACACCGGCATGCCGCTGGGCTACCTCCAGACGGTGGTGCAGATCGCCGCCGAACGTGAGGACATCGGCGGCGACTTCCGCTCCTGGCTGGCCGACTTCGTCAAGGCCGACGCGGCAGGCGGATCTGGTACATGACCGCGACGGCCGACGCCGAGGCGGCCGCGAACGAGTTGACGCCGCTCGCCGACTACCTGGGCAGCGTGCTGCGCAGGTTACGCGCGCTGCCGCCACTCGACCTCGACCTCACCCAGGCGCACGGCAACGTCCTCGCCGAGGACGTCGTCGCGCCGCACGCCTTCCCGGCCTTCGACCAGGCGGCCGTGGACGGGTACGCGGCCCGCTGGGAGGACATTTCGGGAGGGGGCCGGGGGCCGAGCTACGTCCCGGCCCCCTCCGGCACGCCCGGCGGCCGGACCATCCGGCTCAACGTCGTCGGCGACCTCGGCGCGGCGAGCTGGCGGCCGGTCCGGCTCACCCCCGGCTCGTGCTTCTCGGTCGCCGCCGGGGCGCCGCTGCCGGTCGCCGCCGACGTGGTGGTCCCGGTGGAGTGGACCGACCAGGGCATGGCCGCGGTGGAGATCTTCCGCACCCCCAAGCGGGGGTACGGGGTACGCCGCGCCGGTGAGGAGCTGCCCGCCGGCACCCTGCTCGCGCGGGCCGGCACGTACGTCTCCCCGGCGCTGGTCGCGGTCTTCGCGGCCACGGGCATCGGGCACGTGGTCGTCCGGCCCAGCCCACGGGTGGTCATCGTGGCCACCGGCGACGAGCTGGTCGACGTGGGCCGGGGCAGCCAGCCCGGGCAGGTGGTGGACGCGAACTCGCACGCGCTGACCGCCGCCGCGGCCGAGGTGGGCGCCCTGGCGTACCGGGTGGGCATCTGCGACGACGACCCGGAGGGGCTGCGCGGCCTGCTGGAGGACCAGACCCTGCGCGCCGACCTGATCATCACCACCGGGGGGACCGGCACCGGCCCCGGGGACATGGTGCGCCGGATCCTGTCCCGCCGTGAGGGCGGCCGGGCCGGGCCGGTCACCTTCACGGACGTGGCGCTCTATCCCGGCACCGCCCTCGGCTTCGGCACTGTCGGCGCCGAGGAGGTGCCGGTGGTCTGCCTGCCCGGCGATCCCGGCGCCGCGCTGATCGGCTTCGAGGTGCTGGCCCGTCCCGCCATCCAACTGCTCGCCGGCGCCGAGCCGGTGTTCCGGCCCAGCGTGCGGGCGCACCTGCTGGAGACCGTGTCGTCCCCGGGCGGGCTGCGCGAGTTCCGTCCCGCGCACGTCGCCGAGCGGCGCGGCGGCGGGTACACGGTGCAGCCGCTCAGCGGCGGGCCGTTCACCCTCTCCGGGCTGGCCGAGGCGAACGGGCTGCTGGTGCTCGGTGAACGCGTCACCACCGCCGCCGCCGGCTCCACCGTGGACGTCCTGCTGCTGGACCGCCGCCGGTGAGGTTGTCCCGGTCGGTCCGCTCCCGGGCGTGCAGACAGTTCGGCCGCTCTACGGTGAGCGCGGTGGGTCCACTTGCGCGCGACACGGTCCCGCGCGGGAGACTGGGCGGGTGAGCCTCTTCGGACCCGCCCGGGCACCCGGCTGGCCGACGGTGCTGGTCGACGGTCCGGTGCTGCTGCGGCCGTACCGGCGCTCCGACGCCGCGGCGTGGTCCGAGGTGCGCCGGGCCAACCGGGCCTGGCTGGCGCCGTGGGAGTCGTCGCTGCCGGGCAGTTGGGACGAGTTGAACTCGCCGGCGGCCTTCCGTTGGGTGCACCGCGACCAGCGGCGTTCGGCCCGCGAGGGCGAGGGCATGCCGTTCGCGGTCTGCCTGCGCGAGGCCGACCGGGATCGGCTGGTCGGGCACCTCAACGTCGGCAGCATCGTGCGGCGGGCATTCTGCTCCGGGTACGTCGGCTACTGGGTGGACGCCCGGGTCGCCGGTCAGGGCGTGATCCCGACGGCGCTCGCGCTGGCCGTGGACCACGCGTTCGGGCCGGGCGGGCTGCACCGGGTGGAGGTCAACATCCGTCCGGAGAACCGTCCGTCCCGTCGCGTGGTGGAGAAGCTGGGCTTCCGCGAGGAGTCGTACCACGTGCGCTACATGCACATCGACGGCGCCTGGCGCGACCACATCGGATACGCGATGACCAGTGAGGAGATCGCCGCCGAGGGTGGCCTCCTGGCACGCTGGCACCGGGTACGCGCCAGCGCTCGGTGAGCCGTCCCACGGACGGGATCGGCGCGGCGTGGCGGCAACCCGGTCGGTGCGCCGTAACCTCAAGTAACTGCAAGCTGCGGCAAGCGCTCCCCGTCCGGACGATCCACGCAACCAGGCGCGATCGGTGGAAGATCCTGCGGTCGGGTGGCGGTTGCTCCGAATTCGGTGACGGGAGGGGTGAGGGTGCCGACCTCGGTGCTCCTCGCCGTCCTCGCCGCCGCCGGCCTGCTCGCCCTGGCCCCGGCGCTGGTCCGCCGGTACGACGCCACCGAGCGGCTGGTGGCGGAGCGGGCGCAGTCGACGGCGCGGGTGCTCCAGCGCCGCCGGCGGCGCCGCACTGTGCCCGGGCGGCGCCCGGTCCACCCGCCGCGCTCACTCGTCGTAACCCTCAGTGAGGATGTGGCTACCGGAGCGTTGACGGCGCCGGTCTCCGCGCCCCCGGCAGGCCGCCGCTCCGGTCGCCTGCGCGCCGTACCGCCCGCCCCGAAG
>NZ_QGKR01000148.1 GCF_003172955.1 Micromonospora acroterricola
GGGGGCGGCCGGCCAGGTCCGGTACCGGGCGGCGGGCGCGGTCGGCGCGGCGGCGTAGCCCCTCGGCGGCCGGGCGGGCCAGCAGTGGGGTGACCAGCGCGGCGACCAGGGCGCCGAGCAGCACGCCAGCGGCCACGTCGTGCGGGTAGTGCACGCCCACGAAAACCCGGGAGAAGGCGGCCAGCGCGGCCAGCGGCAGCGCGACCAGACCGAGCCGGCGGGAGAGCAGCAGCGTGGTGACCGCCAGTGCTCCGGCCAGGGTGGCGTGATTGCTGGGGAACGACCAGTCGCCCGGTGGTGGGCAGGTGCCGGCGATGATGGCCCGGGCCATCGCACGACACGGCCGGTCTTCGTCCACCACGGTCTTGAGCCATTCGCTGCCCGCGTACGCCAAAAGGGTCGGCAGCGGCGCGACCAGGGCGAGTGCCCGGTCGTGCGGGCCGCCGGTCAGGCGGCCCAGCGCGGCCACCAGCAGGAGCGCGCCGAGCAGCAGGATCACCCCCTCGGTGCCGTGCCCGACGAGCCACTGCACGGGCTGCGGGCTGTCGGCCGCGACGTCGACCACGTCGCGGTACCACTCGGCGCTGATTCCCGGAACGTCCATGTCGCCAGTGTCGACCATGCATCACCTCACCAGATGTTCATACCTCGCTCATCTGGGAGAGAAGGTAGGAACGCGGCAGGGGGCAGCGCAGGAGTCGAAGGTCGGGACGTCCTCCCGACCTTCGTCCAGCAATCGCACAGCCGGCCCTGCTTGGCTGGAGAGGGACGCCGGCGCCACGGGAGGTTTCGTGCACACGAGTTCTGCCACCGATCAACCGTCGCCCGACGTCGGTGCGGTGGACGAGGAGACCTGGCGGATCCGACGCACGGCGGCCGACCTGGAGCGGCTGGGCGAGACCGAGTCGATCTTCGCGTTGGGCAACGGGTGGGTCGGTTGGCGTGGCGTCCTGGACGAGGGGGCGCCGTGCGGGATGCCGGGCAGCTACGTCAACGGTTTCCACGAGCGGCGCGAGGTGAGCCACCCCGAGGAGGGGTACGCCTTTCCGCAGGTCACCGACACTCTTGTCAGCGCACCGAACGCCGCACTGATCCGGCTCTGGGTCGACGACGAGCCGCTGGACATCCGCACCGGTACGCTGCGCCGCCACGAACGGGTGCTCGACCTGCGCGCCGGTGTGCTGCGCCGGGAGACGGAGTGGGTCTCGCCGGGCGGGCGGAGGGTGCGCATCCGCAGCACGCGGCTGGTGTCCCTGCCCCGCCGACCGGTCGCCGCCGTCCGGTACGAGGTGGAGGCGCTGGACGCCCCGGTCGAGCTTCGGGTCTGCTCGGACCTGTTGGCGAACGAGCGGGTGCCGGAGCGCTCGGACGACCCCCGGGCGGCCTCCGTGATCACCGACCCGCTGAACGCCGAGGCGTACCGCACGGCGGGGCTCGACGGGGTGTTGGTGCACCGCACCGAGCGCAGCGGCCAGCGCGTCGCCGTGGCCGTCAGCCACCTGTTGGATGCGCCGGACACGGTGACCGCCACCGGCGACTGCACCCCGGACCGGGTACGACTCACCGTCGCCGGCCGGCTCCAACCGGGCGAGCGGCTGCGGTTGACCAAGTTCGCCGCGTACGAGTGGGCGTCGGTCGACGGCACGCCCGCCGGTGAGTTGGCGGACCTGGTCACGGTCGAGGCGGACGCTGCCCGCGCGGATGGTTTCGACGCCCTGCTCGCCGACCAGCGCGCCACCCTGGACGCGGCCTGGCAGGCCTCCGACGTGCTGCTCGACGGCGACCCGGAACTCCAGCAGGCGATCCGGTTCGCGATTTTCCACCTGATCCAGGCCGGCCGCCCCGACTCCAACCGGACCATCCCGGCCAAGGGGCTGACCGGCAACGGCTACGACGGGCACGTGCTCTGGGACACCGAGAGCTACGTCCTGCCGGTGCTCACCTACCTGGCCCCGGCGGTGGCCCGCTCCGCGTTGAGCTGGCGGCACGCCCACCTGCCGGAGGCCCGGGAACGGGCGGCCGAGCTGCGGCTGACCGGCGCGACCTTCCCGTGGCGGACCATCGGCGGCCGGGAGTGCTCCGGCTACTGGCCGGCGGGCACGGCCGCGTTGCACGTCAACGCCGACATCGCCGACGCGGTGCTGCGCTATCTGGCGGCCACCGACGACCAGCGGTTCCTCGCCGAGGCGGGGCTGGAGCTGCTGGTGGAGACGGCGCGGCTCTGGCACGGCTTCGGCCACTGGTCGGACACCGGCGCCTTCCACCTGCACGGGGTGACCGGCCCCGACGAGTACGCCGCGCTGGTCGACGACAACGTCTTCACGAACCTGATGGCCCGGCGCAACCTGCGGGGCGCGGCGGACGCCGCCGAGCGCCATCCCGACCTGGCGGGCCGGCTCGGGGTGGAGCCGGCCGAGATCGCCGGCTGGCGGGCCGCCGCCGACGCGGTCTTCATCCCGTACGACCGTGCCCGTGGGGTGCACCAGCAGGCCGCCGGGTTCACCGAGCAGCCGGAGTGGGACTTCGCGAACACCGGCGAGGACGACTATCCGCTGCTGCTGCACTACCCGTACCTGGAGCTGTATCGCAAACAGGTGGTCAAGCAGGCCGATCTGGTGCTGGCCATGCAGCTCTGCCCGGGGGAGTTCACGGCCGAGGAGAAGGCCCGCAACCTGGCCTACTACGAGGCCCGCACGGTGCGTGACTCGTCGCTGTCGGCTTCACCGCAGGCCGTGCTGGCCGCCGAGGTCGGGCACCTCGACCTGGCGTACGACCTGTTCGCGGAGTCGGTGTCGCAGGACCTGGCCGACCTGGGCGACAAGACGGCCGACGGGCTGCACCTGGCCTCGCTGGCCGGGTCGTGGCTGGCGTTGGTGCAGGGCTTCGGCGGGCTGCGCGACGACCGGGGAGTGCTCTCCTTCGACCCCCGGCTGCCCCGGCGGATCGACCGGCTGGCGTTCAGCCTGCGCTGGCGTGGACATCGGCTGCGGGTCACGCTGACCCCGGCCGAGGCCCGCTACGAGCTGCCCGACGCGGGCCCGGACGCCACCGTCGAGGTGTGGCACCACGGTGAGCGGCTCCAGGTCACCGGTGCCACGCCGCTGACCCGGCCGATGCCGCCGGTGCCCGACCCCGGGCCCGAGCCGCACTCCCCACCCGGTCGCCGGCCCGCCCGCCGCTCGGCCGGCTGACCCGCCGGCGTGCGGGTCCTCTAGCGGATCCCGGGGCGGTCCGTTCAGGTCGGCGCCACGCCGCCGGCCATCCGCTCGCGGACGGCCTCCAGCGCCTCGAAGGCGTACGCCCAGTTGTGGCACTTGAAACTGCGCAGGCCGTCGATCGTGGTGTGGCAGTCGGCGCAGCGCACACCGGGGATAGCGTCCGGGATCTCGGTGTTGACGTACTTGCGCTCGCCGAGGATGACGGTGGCGATCATGGCCTTGTCGTGCAGGCCGGAGAGGGCCGACGAGACGATGTCGTACCAGGTGATGCGCCGGCCGCACTTCGGGCAGTCCGGTTCGTCGCCGCTGACCCAGAGCGGGGCGCCGATGCTGCGCGCCGGCATGCCGAGCAGCTTCTCCAGCCGCCGCACGTCCGATTCCGGGGTGGTCCACCGGTGCTGGCCGGGCAGCGACGCGGGCGAGTCGTACACGGCGCGGAACAGGTCGTGGTCGACCTGCACGGTCTCCCGCTGACTGGTCATCGGCGTCCCTCCTCGTTGGGTCGGTGGCCCCCCACCGTGGTCGGCGGTGACCAGGGGCGCAGCCGGATCAACGACACGAGGGGTCAGCGGGTCGTTCCGCCGGGTGCTAGACATCGGGATCCGACTTCGCCGTCGAAGGGACCCGTCGTGACCGATCAACCAGCCTTCACCACGACCGACGCCACCGCCCGACCCAACGTCGCCCGGATGTACGACTACTTCCTCGGCGGCAGCCACAACTTCGCCGCCGACCGGGCCGCCGCCGACCGGGTGCTGGAGATCTTCCCGGAGACCGGGGTCGCCGCCCAGACCAACCGGCACTTCCTGCGCCGGGCTGTCCGGTACGCCGCCGAGCAGGGCGTCCGCCAGTTCCTGGACATCGGGGCCGGGTTGCCCACCCAGGGCACCGTGCACGAGGTGGTGCAGACGGTGGCGCCCGAAGCGCGGGTGGTCTACGTGGACTACGACGAGGTCGCCGTCTCGTACGCCGGCCAGCTGCTGGCCGGCGTACCCGGAACCGCGGTCGTCCAGGGCGACCTGCGCCGGCCGGACGAGCTGCTGGCCCACCCGGACGTGCGGGCCACGCTCGACCTGGACCGCCCGGTGGCGGTGCTGCTGCTCGCGGTCCTGCACTTCGTGCCGGACGACGACGACCCGTGGGCGGCGATCGCACGGCTCCGCGACGCCACCGTGCCCGGCAGTCACCTGGTGCTGTCCCACCTGACGCTGGACGGCATCCCGCCGGAGCTGGCCGAGCGCGGGCAGGCCGTGTACCGGAACAGCACCGCCCCGCTGGTGCCCCGCACCCACGCCGAGACGCTGCGCTTCTTCGCCGGGTACGACCTGGTGGAACCCGGCCTGGTGGAGACCACCCGGTGGCGGCCGGACGACGAGGCGAAGGCCGTGGATTCGCACGGCTACGCCGGGGTCGGCGTCGTCAGCCGGCCCGCCGCCGACAACCGCCGGATCACCGCCGCGTGCGGAACGGCGTGACTGGTACGACCGGCCATACCGGTGGTCGTGGTGGCGGTGAAGAGCGAGTTGAGCAGCGCTTCCTCGACCGAGTCCAGGACGGCGGCGAACACCGGGTTGATCTCCCCGTCGGGGATGGGACGCTGGTCCGGCTGTGCCGTGCTGAACGCGATCGCGTAGTCGCCGCTGCCGTTGCTGTAGGACGCACCGACCCGGGCCATCGCGAAGACCGCCCGCCGGGCGAGCCGCCCGAGCTGGCGGGCGTCCAGGGGTACGTCGGTGGCCACCACGATCATGCAGGAGTTGCCGGCTGGATCGCCCCGATCGGCGCCCGGTAGCAGCTCCTCGGCCGGCAGCGGGACGCCCAGGGCGGTCAGCACGCCGCCGAAGTTGGACTGGACGAGGGCACCCACGCTGGCCGGACGGTCCGCCACCCGTACCGTCCGCGACGAGGTGCCGATGCCGCCCTTGAAACCCAGCGTCGTGGTGCCGGTGCCGGCTCCGACACAGCCCTCCGCCGGCGCCTCGCCGGACGCCCCGTTGACGGCGGCCAGCACGTGTCCCTCGTTGATCGGGCGGCGGCAGATGTCGGAGAGGTGGCCGTCGTTCGTCTCGCCCACCAGGGGGTTGAACGACACGCCCTCGGGTCGACGGCCCATCAGGTACGTCAGCAGCGCGTCCGCCGCCCGGAAGACGGAGAGCGTGGCGGTCAGGACGATCGGTGACTCCAGGACGCCGAGTTCGTCCACCTGTGTCGAGCCGACGAGTTTTCCGTGGCCGTTCCCGGAGTACACGGCGGCCGGCATGGTCCACCGTCCGGCGCCGAGTTGGCTCGGCACGACGGCGGTGACGCCGGTGTGCAGGTCAGCGCCGTCGTCGATGGTCGTGTGCCCGACCAGGATGCCGGCGACGTCGGTGATCGCGTTGTGCCGGCCGGTCGGCAGTGGCCCGATGACGATCCCCAGGTCGCGGGCGCGTCTGCTCAGCTGGTCCATGGTGCTCCTGTTGTCGGGATGGCTCCGGCTAGTCGGGTGGTGACGGCGGCTCGGGTGGCCGCCCTCTCTGGTGGACGGTGTCGGAGATGGCGACCCCCGCCAGGACCGCGCTGGCGGCGAGAGCGGCCAGGAGCGGCGGTACGAGGAGCATGACCGGTGCCAGGGCGGCCAACGCCAGCAGCCCGATCGGTCGATCCCGGGACACCCGGCCGAAGACCGCGTACTCGAAGCGGGCGCGCCCGACCAGGAACAGCGCGGGCCCGCCGAGGATGACCGCTGTCCAGGCCGTCTGCGGGTGCCCGGAGGGGTGGGCGATGACGAGTTCGGCGCCGACCGCGGTGACGACGACGCCGGCCACCATGACCAGGTGGGCGTAGAACGCCGACAGCCCGAGACGGGCGGGGTCGGAGGATCCTGCGATGGCCGCCGCCGACAACTCCCCGGCGCGGAAGATGTAGATGCGCCAGAGCAGCACCGTGGTGGCGATCGACACCACGAACGCCGTGGTCCGGTCGGGCGCGAAGCCCTTGCCGCCGAAGGTCGAGGCGGAGACCAGGATCAACTCGCCGAGCGCGATGATGAAGAACTGCCGGTGGCGCTCGGCAAGGTGCTCGGCCGCGCTCGGCAACTCGGAGGTCGGCGAGCGACCCAGGCCCGGTGTGGGATAGCGGAGTTTGCCGGCCAGGTAGTCGAGAACCACCGCCAGCGTCCACAGTGCCTTCCGGGCGGTGCCGTGCACCAGCGCCCCGGCGACCCACGGCACGGCGGAGACGCCGAACCAGACAAGCGTCCGTACCGCACCGCGCTGTGACTCGTGGCCCCGCAGGGCGAGCAGAAGGACGACGCTGCGACCGACCTGGATGGCGAGGTACGCGCCCGCGAAGACCAGGCCCTGCGCGCCGAATGCCGTCGGTAGCGCGACAGCCATCACCAGGCTGCCGATCAGGGCCGCGATGATCAGCAGCTGGATCGCCGGCCGCTGCGGGTTGAACCGGTCCGGAACAGTGGCCGTGTTGCACCAGACCCACCACGCCGCCAGCAGCAACACCAACGTGTGGAAGGCGCCGGGCCACGTGAGGTCCTGTCGGAGCACCTGCGAGAGCTGGGCGAGCACATAGACGTACGCCAGGTCGAAGAACAGCTCCAGGAACGTTGCCTGTTGCGGATCCTCGGGCTTCCGCAGCAGCCTGCCCGCCCTGCTCGTCGTCATCGTCGCCCGTCCTGTGGCCTTCTGCCCGCGTTGAGGCATTCGTACCACGCGGCAGTGCCCGATGAACCCGGTCTGCGGCCGTGCCGGCGTTACGCGATCGGCCTGTCGCTCCGGTCCTCGCTTCTCAGGGCAGGTCGCTGTTACGGCCCGGCAGGCTGTTCGACGGAGTTGAGGTGGTGCGCGGTGCTGGCGAACGATCGGATGAGCTCCGTCTCGTTGCCGGTGCGCCAGATCAGTCCCCATCGGGCCGCTGGCGCGTCGCGGATGGGCACATAGGCGATGTCTGGCCGCGCGTAGTAGCGGGCGGCCTGGGCGTGGACGGGCGAGACGGCTTCGCCCGTGGCGAGGATCGGGATCATCTCCTGAAAGTTGGAGACGGACGGGCCGATGCGGATCAGACGCCCGCTGGGTGTGCGTACGGGCACCAACACCTCCCGCCAGTAGTCGGGCCGGGCCCCACCCATGACCGTCTGGTCTGCCAGATCCTCGTAGGAGACCGACTCGCGACTGGCTAGTGGGTGGACTGTCCCAACTGCCAGCACGACGGGTTCGGTGTAGATGACCGGGCCGACGGTGAGGTCCGGCTCCCTGACCGGCAGCCAGACGATCTGCATGTCGATGTCCCCGGCTCGCAGCCGGCCGAAGGGATCGCCGAAGTCGACATGTCGTACCTGCACCTCGCACCCGGGGTGATCTTTTGCGAACGCGTCGAACAAGCCGCGGAAATCCTGAAGATTGACGGCGATGGACCCGATTCTCAGGACGCCGGTCTTGCCGCGAGCGGCGAGCCTGGCCCGATCCATGCCGTCACACAGTCCCCGGTACATGGGCTGGATGTCGGCGACGAGTCGTTGGCCGATCGGTGTCAGTGCCACGTGCCGATTGTTGCGCTCGAACAGGGCGGCACCGATCCGGCGTTCCTGTTTCTTGATTGCCTGGCTGACCCGGGCCTGGGTCACATGCAACCGCTCAGCGGTGCGGGTGAAGTGCAGTTCCTCCGCCAGGGTGAGAAATATTTCGATGTCCCGAAGTTCCGTCACATTCCCTGTCTCATGCATTAGCGAAGGGTTATGGCACGTTACCAAACGTGATCTTGCACCCGGGGACTTCTCCGCGCACGCTGATGGGCGCCGGAGCGATCAACAGCATCCGGCAGCTCAGCCAAGGAGACGTTCGTGCGCAAGCTCGTGTACTACATCGCCACAACCCTGGATGGTTTCATCGCCGGTCCCGACGGCGCTGACCCCACCGGCCCGGGCGGGTTCTGGCCGATTCCGGACGACTACCTGCACCACCTCGTCGCCGAGTATCCGGAGACCCTGCCGGGTCCGGTCAGGCAGGCGTTCGGCATCGCCGACGAGGGCACCCGGTTCGACACCGTCCTGGAAGGGCGCCACTCCTACGAGGTGGGGCTGAAGGCCGGCGTGACCGACGCCTATCCGCACCTGCGCCACCTGGTGTTCTCGCGCACGCTGGACAGGAGTCCGGACCCAGCCGTGGAGGTCATGTCCGAGGACCCGATCGCCACGGTGCGTGAGCTCAAGCGGCACGACGGCAAGGACGTCTGGGTGATCGGCGGCGGCGCACTGGCCGGCGCTCTCTACCCCGAAATCGATCAGCTGATCGTCAAGCTCGCTCCGTTGACCATCGGCGCCGGCATTCCGCTGTTCGGCCACGGCGCCGTCTTCGCACCGCGCACCTGGCGCCTCACCGACCACACCGTCCTGGACAGCGGCGCACTCTTCCTGACCTACACCCGCACACCGGCTGGAAACGAGTCAGCATGACCAGCAGCACAATCCCCGGCGGCGCCACTATCCGTCCCATCAAGGGGCCGGACGAGATCGCCCTGTTCAACCGTCTGCCGTACACCATCAACCACGAACTCGCCGACGACCTCGCCGAGCGACGCCGCCGACCCGAGTGGATGTGGGTGGCCCTGCACGGCGACCGCCTGCTGGCCAGACTGGCCTGGTGGGGGCGCAGCGGCGACAGCACCCCGATGCTGCTGGACATCCTCGACGTCGACGAGGGCGCCGAGGACCTGACCGAGGTGGCGCAGGCGCTGTACGAGACGGCCGCGAAGCAGGTCCTGCCATCCGGCGCCATCCCGCCCGAGTACGGTCGCTTCGTCCCGGCGGACTGGCGCGAGGACCCGGCCACGTACCGGGCGGTGCGACTGAGGATGGGCGTCCTCGAGAGCGGCGGTGCACGCCTGACGGTCGAACGGCTGCGCCTGGAATGGCGCCCCGGAGCCGGCCTGCCCACGCCCGACCAGCGCCTGGCCTTCCGTCCGGCCGGCGACACCGACGAGCTGGTCGCGCTGATGACCCGCACCCTGGACGGGACCCTGGACGCGCACAGCCGGATGGACCTGGCGCAGATGTCCCCGGACGAGGCCGCCGTCAAGCACTACGAGCAGGAACTGGCCACCTACTCCAGCCCTCGTCAGTGGTGGCGCATCGCCACGTTGGGCGAGGACGGCGAGCCCGTCGGGTTCGTCGTCCCGGCACGCAACGCCTACCACCCGGTGATCGCCTATCTTGGCGTCGTCCCGGCTCACCGGGGCCACGGCTACGTCGACGGCCTTCTCGCCGAAGGCACCCGCATTCTGGCCGCCGAGAACGTCCCACGCATCCGCGCCGCCACCGACCTGGGTAACGCCCCCATGGCGAACGCCTTCGCCCGCGCGGGCTACGTCAACTTCGAGCGCGCCATCAACATGGCTTGGCAGTGAGCGGGCCACAGAACCCTGTCCGCTGACGTACTGCTGACGTCCAGGGGGCGGCGCGGCTTCCCTGGCGCGGGCATACTTCCGCTCGTGGGTGACAGGACACGGCGAATGGCGTCCGGCGCGGTGGTGCTCCTGGTTGTGGCACTGGTGGGCGGCGCGTTGTGGCACCTCGTCAACCATCTGGAGGGCCAGCTCAGGGACAAGATCGGCGGTGCCGTCGACCTTCGGAGGAGCGCGCTCCACGAGAGCGCGGTCGCCGACGCTGCGGAGAAGGTCGACAGGGTCCTCTTCCGGTTCGAGTACGACCACCTCTACCAGGCTGACAAGTACGCGCACTCCGCGGGCCAACACTCGGACGTCAAGGTCCTCGCGGTCAGCGGCGAGACGCACTGGCAGACCGGCGTGAGCCTGGTGCTCCAGGTGGCCGGTCATGGCGTGGAGATCGGCGCGGACGGCTCAGTGATCAACGAACGCGACGAGCAGATCTGCTTTCGTATCCAGCTCGGCCCGGAGAACGACACCCGCGACAACGACATCCCCTGCCCGACGGGAGCTCCGGTACCGGTCACCAAGGACCCGTCGCTCGCCGGCGTCGATGACCGCCTGAAGAGCGCCCTGCAGCCCGCCGGCTCGAACGAAGCCGCCGTCCGCGCGGCCATCGTCGGCCTGCGGCTCGACCCGGCGATCCGCCAGGACATCGCCGCGCGGGAGGGCACGGTTGGTATCGCCTTGCGAGCCTCGCAGTACGACTGCATCCTGGCCCGCGTCACCTCGAAGGGAGCGGAGCTCTGGCGGCCCTCGCACACCCAGCTGGCCCCGGGCGAGATGAGCTGCACTGCGGAGACCGCCTTGAGCAGCGCTTTCGGAAAGTACCCGCACTGACACAGGGCCCGGGGCAGTGATCCGGGAGGGCACCGGTGGCCTCGCCGCCTTCTGGCTGGTGCGTCACGGTGAGCCGATCGAGCAGCAGCCGGTGGTGTTCCTCGGTTCCGAGGGCCAGATCGGGCTCGTGGCGCAGAACCTGTGGGCCTATCTGTGGCTTCTCGCCGACGGCTTCGGCCCGTGGGAGGCAACGGAATATCCCGACCACGAACATGAGCCCCGTCCGGACGCCCGCCGGACGGAGATCGCGGAACGCTGGGCACCGGCACATCGCACGTCGGCGGGTGAGGTCATCACCGCAGCGCGCGATGAGTTCCCCGGCTTTGAGGAACTGATCGACTCGCTGTGTCGATAGCCGGCGTGCAGCACTCCGCCCCTTCGCCGCAGCCGACCGGCGTCCGGTTCACGGTGCCGCCGGAAGGGCCGAGCCCGCCGGCCGGGTGGGTTCCCCCACCCGGCCGGCGTCCGGACCCGTCCTGGAAGCCGGCCTCGGAAGGCTGGCATTGGTGGGTGCCCTCTGGGACTGACCGTCTCAGTGCTTCTTGAACACCGGCATGGTGTCCAGCGTGGTGGTGATGTTCTGCGTGGTACCGCCCCGATACGTCTTCCCGGTGAAGATGTCGGTCCAGTTGTTGCCCGGCGGGAACCACACCGACGTCGTGGCGGTGTCGCCGGGCGTCGTCACCGGTGCCACCAGGTAGTCCGGGCCGTAGAGGTACTCGGAACCGGCGGTGGCGTACGCGGCCTGCTCATTCGGGTATGCCAGGTACATCGAGCGGACGATGGGCGTACCCGTGCGAGTGGCCTCCTGGGCAGCGGCGTAGGTGTACGGCAGCAGCTTCTCCCGCAGGTTCAGGAACTTCTTGGCCGACGCTTCCGCCACCGGGCCGTACTGCCAGGGCAGCCGGTCGCTGTGGTTGGAGTGCAGCCGGTCGATCGGCTGGAACGTACCGAACTGGACCCACCGGGCGTAGAGGTCGTCGGGGAGTTTGGTGCTGCCTGGTTCGCTGCCCGGCTCCTGGAGGCCGCCCGTGTGCCCGCCGATGTCGTGGCTGACCGCAGCCAGCCCGGTCGCGGCCGACTCGCCCGGCGTGTAGCCGACCTCCATCTGCAGGGTCTGCCAGTCGGAGGTGGTGTCGCCGGTGAAGTGCAGCGTGGTGCGCTTGTCGGCCCATGGTCCGGTCGACACCGGGGTTGGGCTGCCGTAGCCGCCGGCCTGCAGCGAGCCGTACGCCCGGGAGAACGCGAAACCGGTCTTGTCGGCGTACTGCTGATTGATCCATGCGTCCGGAGTCACCCCGGCGAGCGAGGACTTCGTGTTGTCGCAGCACCAGTCCAGCCACCAGAGGTCCGGGCCCTTGCTGCCCTTCGGCACCATCCCGTCGTGGAGCTGCATGTACGCCTTGAGCTGGTCCGGGTCGCCGAAGTCGAACGCGTAGCAGTCGGCACCGCCGTTGCAGCCGACGCGCTGCAGCTTGCCCTTCGCGGTGGCCTGCGCCTGCGCGAACTTCGGGTCCGAGCCGAGGATGCTGGGGTGGATGTTGATGCCGGTGTGCAGGCCCTGCTTCCTGGCCCAGTCGAAGAACGCCTTCGGGTCGGGGATCCGGGTGGGGTCGATGCTCCAGCCGTTCCACCTGTCCGGCGCCTTGATGTCGGTGTCGAGAACAAGCACATCCATCGGCACACCCTCGGCCTTGGCCCGCGCCACCAGGTTCTGGAACTCGGTCGCGGTGCGGTCGTAGTACTCGGAGTACCACACCCCGTACGCCCACTTCGGCAGCAGCTTCGTAGGCCCGGTCAGGATCGACAGGTCCTTCAAGCCGCGGGTGAAGTCCTGCCCGTACGCGAAGACGTAGCCGTCCTGCTCGGCGGCGGGCCGGGGCTTGGTGTTGCTCAGGGCCGAGGCCGAGTCGTCGAGCAGGTACCAGCCGTCCTGGTAGAGCAGGCCCGGAGCGGTGAGCGCGAAACCGTCCACGCCGTCCAGGCCCCGGCGGTAGCCGCCGAGCGGCGCGTGCGGGGCGAGCAGCGGGGAGTCCGCGCTCGTGACGGCGACCGTGTCCACGTTGACGTTGCAGCTGGCATCCGTGGGGCACGCCAGCGTCACCGTGTTGGTGCCGCGGCTGAGATGGACCGGGACGGAAACGGTGTTCCAGTAGTCCCAGCCGCTGGTCGGCGGAAGGGTCGCCGTGACCGGCGCCGCCGAACCCGCCGTGATGGACATGGTGCGCGCCTGGCTCGGCTGGGAGCCGGCCTGACCGTTGGCGTAGCGGATCTGCACCTGGTAGTCACCTGCGGACGGAACATCCGTCACGGTGAGCGCGACGGCGGACGCGGTGCTCTCCAGGCCGGCCAGGAATCCCGTACCGGAAGCGCCGTTGTGGTCGTTCGCGGGCCTCGCGCCGCCCGTCAGCGCGCCGGTCTCCGCCTCGCCCAGCGTGCCGAACCGCAGGGGCTGCGGCTGTGGCGTGGCCGGCGCCGGGAACGGATCGCCCGGGTCGACCACCGCGAGGCTGTCGATGTTCACATTGCCGGAGTCGTTGGGACCCCGCACGACGCTGATCTCGTGCCGGCCCGCGGTGAGGTCGACCGGCACGCTGGCCAGGCCCCAGGTGTCCCAGTTCGCGGTGGGCGGCAGCGTCAGCGTGCGGCCGGCGTCGCCGTCGACCTGAACCGTCAGGGTGCGGGCCACGGTCTGGCCGTCACCGCCGGCGCTGTTGGCGTACCGAACGGTGAGCTGCTTCGTGCTGTTCTCTGGAGCATCGAGCGCGAACGTGACCGAGTCGCCGGACGAGGTGAAACCGGCCGCGAAGCCCCGCCCGGTGTATCCCCGGTGGTCGGTGGCCACGCCGGGACCGCTCAGCTGCAGCGATTCGGTCTCGCAGAGCGCGCCCAACGTGCAGTCCGGAGCACTGTGGCCGGCCCAGGGCCGGCCCTGCACGACCTGCTTGCCGGTCTTGAGCTGCACCGTGAGGTTGTCGGCGGTGAACGTGCCCGAGCCAACCTGGTAACGCAACGTCATCGCGCCGGTGTCGATGGTGAGCCAGCCGTGATCGATGTGCTTCGTGAAACGCGTACGGGGGAAGTCATGGCGTCCGACGGCGTTGAACGTGGCGGCGTCGGTGAACCTGCCGTCCTTCTGGTACTCGGTCCGGATCAGGGTCGGGGACAGCACTTCGAAACGTGCGTTGCCCGACCGGACGGCTTCGTCTTTCGCCTGGTTGTGGCTGGCCTGGACCGGCGCGGACGGAGCGAGTATCAGCCCTGTGATGAGGATGCCGGCCGCGGCGGCTGCTGTCGCGCCGCGGCGGCGTGAACTCCGATAGAGCAAGGTGCGCTCCTCGTCTCATATGGAGGAAATGAGTCGATGACAACGCTGTCACTTGACCGAAACGCATGTCAACGGACCTTGGAGAGTGTCCCTTCTCTCTTCCGTCAGCGGTCGTACCCGGCAACTTCACCGCTTCTGGGATCGGCGCTGCGACACGGGAGTCCGGCGGATCACCGTCCGGGACGCCCGGCGGACCTGCGCCTCGCTCCTGGCTGACCTGGACGTGCACCCGCGGGGCGATGCAGATGGTTCGGGACGCGCAGTTCGCCATCTCCAACGGCCCCCTAAAGGGCCGCTGACCTGCGTAGAAGTGGGCCGCCAGGGACTCGAACCCTGAACCTATGGATTAAAAGTCCACAGCTCTGCCATTGAGCTAGCGGCCCGCGCGCTCAGGTTACCGGACGGTGCCCGTCGACGGCTCTCGGCTTCCGGCCGGCCGTCGATGCCTGCTCGGCGCCGTGCATGGGTGCGGGCGGGTGGGGAACCGGGATGGGCATGAGACTGAGCAGCACCCCGGCGGTGGCGGCGTCGGGCGAGGAGATCGGGCCGGACAACGTACGCGGGCCGGCTGGCGAGGTGCACGCGTGGCTGCCCGGCCAGAACCAGACCGTCTGCGGGTTGGCGCTCAGCCGGACCCGGTTGCGTCGCTTTCCGCACGTGCGCTTCGACTACTCGGGCACCGACGTTCTCACCGAGGCCGACCCGATTGGTTGGATCTGCCCGCGCTGCCTGGCGGCCACTACCGGCCGGCGGGAGAACGAGAAGCACGGCTGGGTGCGGCAGTCGCCCCGCCCTTGATCCACTCGGCATCAAGGAAGTCGGGCTGTCCCGGCCGCTCGGACAGCCCGACTTCCAGGAAACCGAGTCGATCAAGCGCCGCGCCGCGGCGGACCGCGCCGGAC
>NZ_QGKR01000289.1 GCF_003172955.1 Micromonospora acroterricola
TCCGGCTCCGCCGCGGCGAGCTTGCGGACCTCGGCGCCCTGGTCGCCGACCACCGCCCGGCGCTGCGCGGACAGCTCCCGCAGCCGGGGCCCGCGCAGTTCCCGCTGGGCGGTCCGCAGCGCGTCGGCGAGCTGCACCAGGTCGGCGACCAGCTCGGGACGGTGGATGGCGAGCAGGTTCACCAGCCAGGCGGCCACCGTGGGGCGGCGCAGCCGGGCCAGTTGCCGGGCGGTGGTCGGGTCGCCGGCGCGGCGGGCCTCGGCCACGGCGGCGTCCCGGGCGGCCACGAACCGCTCCGGCGGGGTGCGGTAGAGCTGCTGCACCAGCTCCGGGGAGGGGCCGGGCATAGCCTCAGACGTCCACCCGGCTACCGGGCTCCAGCCGCTGGTACTCGGTGCCGGACAGCGCCGTGTACTGCCGGTCGAGCACGCCTAGCCCGTTGGTGTTGAGCAGCGCGTCGTGCAGCGCGTACGCGCGGCGCGGGGCGACCGCCCGGATGAAGTCGACCACCTCGGAGAACTTCGACCAGGGAGCGTGGATCGGCGCGAAGAGCGTGTCGACCGGCGTCTCGTCCGGCACCACCAGGGCGTCGCCCGGGTGATAGACCACGTCGTTGATCAGGAAGCCGAGGTTGTCCACCACCGGGATGTCCGGGTGGATCACCGCGTGCTTGCCGCCGTAGGCGCGGACGGCCACCCCGGCGGCGGTGAACGACTCACCGGCGGCGACCGGGCGCAACGCCTCGGCCGCGTCGCCCAGGGGGCCGGCGAGCGAGGCCGGCCCGTGGATGGGGAACGGCCGCCGGTCGAGGTGTTGGCGCACCGCCGCCACGTCGAGGTGGTCGGGATGTTCGTGGGTGACCAGCACCGCGTCCGCTCCGTCCAGCGCCGCGGGGTCGCTGAACACACCGGGGTCGACGACGAGCACTCCCCCGTCGTGTTCCACCCGGAGGCAGGAGTGGGCGTACTTGGTGAGCCGCATCGTGACTCCTCGATTATCGAATCGTGACGTCCTCAGCGCAGTCTGCCGGAACCAGCCGACGAGCGCGCCGCGTCCGAGGTATCGCCACACCGGCTGACGACGAGGGGAGCGGGGATGGACGGACGGGCGAGACGGTGCCGCGGGGCACTGCTGGCGGCAACGGCGCTGGCGGCGACGGTGCTGGTCACGGGGTGCGGCGCCGGAGACAGCGGTGCGCGGGACACGGCGGGCTCGGCGGCCGAGGCACCGCAGGCGAACGGCGGCGGGGCGGACCGGGACAGCGCGGCCGGGGCGCCGGAAGCGGCCGGGGCCGGCGCTCCGGACCTGCGCGTCGACCAGCGGGCGATCATCTACACCGGAACCATGCGGGTGCAGGTGGACGATGTGGACGCCGCCGCCCGCGAGGTCTCCGCCGCGGTCACCCGGGCGGGCGGCTTCATCGGCGGCGACCAGCGGCGCAGCGCCGAGGCCGACGCGGTCGCCGAGTTGCAGCTACGGGTGCCGGCGGCGAAGTTCGCCGGCGTCGTGGAGGAGGTCGCGAAGCTCGGCAAGCAGGAGAGCCGGGAGATCAGCACCCAGGACGTCACCGAGGAGACCGTCGACCTGGACGCCCGGATCACCAGTCAGCGGGCCCGGGTGGAGAGCGCCCGCCGGCTTCTCGCCCGAGCCACCTCGATCACCGACCTGGTCTCGCTGGAGAACGAGCTGGGTCGCCGCGAGGCCGACCTGGCGTCGCTGGAGGCCAAGAAGCGGCGACTGGCCGACCTGACCGCCCTCTCCACGATCACCGTGTCGCTGGCCGGGCCGACGGCGAAGACCGCCGAGGAGAAGAGCGAGATGGGCTTCCTGGTCGGGCTGAAGGGCGGCTGGAAGGCGTTCGTCGCCTCGCTGACCGTCCTGCTCACCGTGCTGGGCGCGCTCCTGCCCTGGCTGGTGGCGCTCGGCGTACCGCTGGCGGTGCTGCTCGTGGTGCTGCGCCGGCGGCGCAAGAGCCCGGCGCTGGTGGCTCCGGTCAGCGCACCGCCGCCAGTGCCCGCAGCGCGGTCTGCACCATGACGCGTACGCCGGCCGGGATGGCACGCTCGTCCACGTCGAAGGACGCGCGGTGCAGGTCGACGTTGGGGCCGGAACGGCCCACGCCGAGCCGGGCGAGGGCGCCGGGGACGTACTCCAGGTACCAGGAGAAGTCCTCGCCGCCCATGCTCTGCGGCGTCTCGGCGATGCCGTCCGGGCCGAGCGCCGCGGCGGTGGCGGCGGTCAGCACCTGGATGGCCCGCGAGTCGTTGCAGACCGGCGGTCGGCCGCGCAGGTATTCCAGGTCGACCGTCGCGCCGGTCGGCGCGATCACGTCCCGGACCACCTGAGCGACGATCTTGGGAGCCTGGTTCCAGGTGTCGCGGTCCATCACCCGCAGGGTGCCGGACGCCGACGCCTCGGAGGGGATGACGTTGTAGCGGGTGCCGGCCGAGGCGTGGCCGAAGACCAGCAGCAGGCCGCTGTTGGCCGGCACCCGGCGGCTGACCAGGGCGGGCACCTCGGTGATCAGCCGGCCGAGCGCGTCGACCAGGTCGACGGTCAGGTGCGGGCGGGCGGTGTGCCCGCCCGGCCCGGAAAGCCGGACGGTGACGTTGTCGGCGGCCGCGGTGATCGGCCCGACCCGCAGGCCGACCTGACCCACCGGCAGGTTCGGGTCGCAGTGCAGCGCGAAGATCTGCACCACGTCGTCCAGGCCGCCCGCCTCGATGACCTCCAGCGAGCCGCAGGGCAGGATCTCCTCGGCCGGCTGGAAGATGAGCCGGACCCGACCGTCCAGCTCGCCGAGGTCGGCGAGCTGGGCCAGCAGCATGCCGACGCCGAGCAGGATCGAGGTGTGCACGTCGTGCCCGCAGGCGTGGCACACGCCCTCCACGGTGGACCGGTAGGGCACGTCCTTGGGGTCGTCGAGCGGCAGCGCGTCGATGTCGGCGCGCAGCGCGACGACCGGCCCGTCCGGGCGGCCGTTGACGTCGCAGATCACGCCGTTGCCCTTGGGCAGCAGCCGCGGGTTCAACCCGGCCAGTGAGAGCTCGCGGGCGATCAGGGCCGCGGTCTCGAACTCCGTGCCGGAGAGCTCGGGGTGCGAGTGGATGTGACGGCGGGTGGCGATCAGCCCGGGTACCCGGAGCGCGAGCAGGTGGTCCAGGTCGCGGGGCAGGGGCTGGGACCCGGGCGGCAGCTCCGGCCAGGACGACGCCAGCTGGCTGCCGGTGGGCAGCGTCAACGCACTCGTCACGTCGAATTCTCGATCACTAGAGATGGGTGGATCATCGGGGACAGCAGACAGCCTAGACCTCCGGCGGTGACGCTGCGCAACCTCGTTACGGTAATGATCGGACCGCACAGCGTCACGTATGCCCTGCTGAGGGCGCTCGGAGATGTGTGGGACAGCAGGTAGATCACGGTCGAACGCCGTCATCTGCCCCTCACCTCCTACAACGCGTAACCGATTTGGCGGTCACGAATCCGGCGCCACTCGTGAGCCCACGTTGCGAATTGTCGCATTAGTCAGGGTGGTGAACTGACACTCCGACAATTAGCCGACCACGCTCCGCAACGAGCCGGAAAAGACGCTCACACGCGCTCGTCCGCCATGACCGCACACGGTGTGCGTCCCGTTCACCCGGTCGGGGTACCCCTAAACCGGGTGGACACACCCTTGGACGCCGGTCGGGGGGCCGCGCCGCCCCCGGCCCGGCCGGGGGGATCCGCTTCCGACTGTAACTCCGCCGGAGCCAATAAACCCACTCTGACCTGCGAGAACGATCGATCGTCGGATCAGAACCGGTCGGTGGGCCGGTACAGCCCCCACGCCTCGCGCAGCGTCCCGCAGACCTCGCCGACCGTGGCGCGGGCCCGCAACGCCTCCTTCATCGGGTACAGCACGTTCTCCGTGCCGTCGGCGGCGGCCCGCAACTGGGCGAGGGCGCGCGCCACCGCGTCGGCGTCCCGCTCAGCGCGCAGCCGGGCCAGCCGGTCGGCCTGGGCCGCCTCGATCGTCGGGTCGACCCGCAGCGGCTCGTACGGCTCCTCCTCGTCGACCGTGAACCTGTTGAGGCCGACGACCACCCGCTCGCCCGAGTCGATCTCCTGGGCGATCCGGTACGCGGACTGCTCGATCTCGCGCTTCTGGAACCCGGCCTCGATCGCGTCCACCGCCGAGCCGTGGTCGGCCACCCGCTCCATCAACTCGACGGCGGCGGCCTCGATCTCCGCGGTCATCGCCTCCACCACGTACGAGCCGGCGAACGGGTCGACGGTGGCGGTCAGGTCCGTCTCGTACGCCAGCACCTGCTGGGTACGCAGGGCGAGCCGGGCGGCCTTCTCGGTGGGCAGCGCGATCGCCTCGTCGAAGCTGTTGGTGTGCAGCGACTGGGTGCCGCCGAGCACCGCGCCGAGCCCCTGCACGGCGACCCGGACCAGGTTCACCTCCGGCTGCTGGGCGGTGAGCTGCACGCCGGCGGTCTGGGTGTGGAAGCGCAGCATCATCGACTTCGGATCCTTGGCGCCGAAGTCGTCGCGCATCAGCCGGGCCCAGATCCTGCGGGCGGCGCGGAACTTCGCCACCTCCTCCAGCAGGGTTGTCCGGGCCACGAAGAAGAACGACAGCCGGGGCGCGAAGTCGTCCACCGCGAGCCCGGCGGCGAGCGCGGCCCGCACGTACTCCACGCCGTTGGTCAGGGTGAACGCGATCTCCTGCGCGGGCGTCGCGCCGGCCTCGGCCATGTGGTAGCCGGAGATGGAGATCGTGTTCCACTTCGGCACCTCCTTGCGGCAGTACGCGAACGTGTCGGCCACCAGGCGCAGCGAGGGCTTCGGCGGGAAGATGTACGTCCCCCGGGCGATGTACTCCTTGAGGATGTCGTTCTGGATGGTGCCGTTCAGGGCGGAGCCGGGCACCCCGCTCTCCTCGGCGACGAGCTGGTAGAGCAGCAGCAGCACCGACCCGGGGGCGTTGATCGTCATCGAGGTGGAGACCTTGTCCAGCGGGATGTCGGCGAAGAGCAGCCGCATGTCCTCGATGGAGTCGATGGCCACGCCCACCTTGCCGACCTCGCCGTGCGCGATCGGCTCGTCCGAGTCGTAGCCCATCTGGGTCGGCAGGTCGAAGGCGACGGAAAGACCCATCGTGCCGGCCCGCAACAGCTGGTGGTACCGCGCGTTGGACTCGGTGGCGGTGCCGAAGCCGGCGTACTGGCGCATGGTCCAGGGACGGGAGGTGTACATCGTGGGGTAGACCCCCCGGGTGTACGGGAACTCGCCGGGGCCGCCCAGCCGGGAGTCCAGGTCCTCCGGGGTGTCGGCCGCCGTGTAGACGCCCTTGATCGGGAAACCGGACTCGCTTGACCGCCGTTCGCTCATCCCCGGATGGTAGGACGCGCGCACGTCTCGTCGGGTGAGGGATACCGCACAGTGCGTCCCGAACGGTCGACGGCAGGTGAACGGTCGGGCACGTTCTGTCGACTTCGACAAACGTCCGTCGCGTCGGCTTTCGCATCGGGCGTCGGAACCAGCAAGATAGGGGGGTTGTGTCCCAGCCCCCCTCGATTTCCCCCGGTGGCTTTTCTGTGACTCAGATCCCGACGTGGAGCGGCGGACAGGTAAGTCCCGCCAACGGACGCGCGGCACCCGGCACCACCATCGGTGACCGGTACTCGCTGCGGTCCTCGGTGGGCAACGGCGGCATGGGCACGGTGTGGCGCGCCACAGACACCCTGCTGCGCCGGGACGTGGCGGTGAAGGAGGTCGTCCTGCCCCCGGGGCTGGCCCCCAGCGACCGCGACGCCATGTACGAACGCACCCTGCGCGAGGCCCGCGCCGCCGCCGCCATCCAGCACCCCGCCGTGGTGCAGGTGTACGACGTGGTCACCGAGGCCGGCCGGCCCTGGATCGTGATGGAGCTGCTGGACGCCCGCAGCCTCGCCGACATGGTGATCGAGGACGGGCCGGTCGCGCCCCGAGCGGTCGCCAAGATCGGCATCGCGCTGCTCGGCGCGCTGGAGGTCGCGCACGCGATCGGCGTGCTGCACCGGGACGTCAAGCCGGCCAACGTGCTGATCTGCACCGACGGGCGCTGCGTGCTGACCGACTTCGGTGTCGCCCGGATGCCCACCGACGTGCAGCTCACCACCCCCGGCATGGTTCTCGGCTCACCGCACTTCATCTCGCCCGAGCGGGCCATGGGCCAGGAGTTCGGGCCGCCGAGCGACCTCTTCTCGCTGGGCGTGACCCTCTACACGGCGGTCGAGGGGCGTCCCCCGTTCGACAAGGGCGACCCGATCGAGACCATGCACGCCGTGGTCGAGGACCCGCCGGCCCCGCCGCAGCGCAGTGGCCCACTGACCCGGGTGCTGATGGGCCTGCTCGAGAAGGACCCGGCCCGCCGGCTGGACGTGCACACCTCCCGGGCCATGTTGCGCGAGCTGCTCGCCGGCCCGCTGGGCAGCACCGCCAGCGCCGTGCACTCGGTGACCGACCCGTACGCCGTGGTGCCGGTCCAGCAGCGCCCGGCTCCCGTCCCCCCGCCGGCCCAGCCGGAGCCGAAGCCGGACACCCAGATCGGCGGCCGGGCCATGCTGGCCCCGGGCGAGTCCCTGACCGACCGCCTCGCGTCGCTGCGTCGGGGTGAGCGCCCGCAGCCGGCCGGCGGGGCCGCGACCACCGGGCTCGACGACACCAGCGCGGACGCGCTGGCCGGCCCGCTGCACACGCCCACCGGCGCGATGCCCGTCTCCGGCCGACCCACCACCGGCCGCACCTACGGGGGCAACGCGGACGCCACCCAGCGCGTCGACGCCGGCGGGCACCCGGACGCCACCCAGAGGGTCACCTACGGCAGCCGTCCCGACGCCACCCAGCAGGTCAGCTACGGCGGCGCGCCGGAGGCCACCCAGCGCGTCGGCGGCACCTACGGCGGCAACCAGTGGTCGGTGCCCGGCACCGGCCAGCCCTGGGCCACGCCCGCGCCGTCCGGCGGCGGCGCCATGGACAAGGTCCGCGCCACCGGGGGGCAACTGGTCACCACGGTCAAGGGCTGGCCCCGCAAGGTGCAGCTCGCCGCGGCCGGCGGCCTGGCCCTGGTGCTGCTGATCAGCGTGGTGGCGCTGACCAGCGGCGGCGACGACCCCGCCCCGACCACTCCGCAGGCGCAGCCCAGCCCGTCCGCCGCGGCCGGTTCCCCCGTGGAGATGCAGGAGCACTCCGCCCGGGGCGTCCAGGTGATGGTGCCGAAGGGCTGGCGGAAGGCGAGCGGCGGCAGCTACACCGACTACATCGACCCGGAGGACGACGGCCGGAAGGTGCGCCTCATCACCGAGAAGTTCAGCACCAGCTCGACGCGCTGGGCCGAGGTCGCCGAGGGCGGCCTGAAGAAGCCGAAGAGCTCGTGCGTCAAGCCGTACAACCGCCTGGCCATGACCGAGCAGGAGCTGGCCGGCGAGTCCGCGGCCGAATTCGAGTACACCTGCGGCGAGGGCGACACCAAGCGGCACGGCGTCTGGCGCGGCGTCGTGCACGAGGGCAAGGCGTACTCGTTCTACCTCACCTCGACGGACACCAAGTTCGCGGAGAGCAAGCCGATCTTCGACGAGATGGTGCGGACGTTCCAGCTCACCGGGGACGGCTGAGCCGGAGGGAAGCGACGGCGGTGATCCGCCGCCGTGCTATCAAGGGGCATGGCGGCGGACACCACTGACATTGACGACATTCGCGAGCGAGCCCGACGCTGGCTCGCCGACGACCCCGACCCGACCAGCCGGGACGAGCTGACCGCGGTGCTGGACCAGCTGCCGACGAGCGCGCCGGAGCTGGCCGACCGGTTCGCCGGGCCGCTGACCTTCGGCACCGCGGGCCTGCGCGGCCCGCTGCGCGCCGGCCCGAACGGCATGAACCTCGCCGTGGTCACCCAGGCCGCCGCCGGTCTGGTCGCCTGGCTCGCCGCCCAGGGCGGCACCGGCCCCCTCGTGATCGGGTACGACGCCCGGCACGGCTCCCGCCAGTTCGCCGAACGGACCGCCCAGGTGGCCACCGGCGCCGGCCGGGCCGCGCTGCTGCTGCCCCGCCCGCTGCCCACCCCGGTGCTGGCGTACGCGGTGCGCCAGCTCGGCGCGGTGGCCGGCGTGATGGTCACCGCTAGCCACAACCCTCCCCAGGACAACGGCTACAAGGTCTACCTCGGCGCGGGGCTGGGCGGGGAGCTGGGCGCCGGAGCGCAGATCGTGCCGCCGGCCGACGCCGGCATCGAGGCCGCCATCCGTGCGGTCGGCCCGCTGATCCAGGTGCCGCTGGGCCGGCCCGGTGACGTGCTCGGTGACGACCTCGTCGCCTCGTACGTCGAGCGGGCGACCGCGGTGATCGCGCCGGACGGGCCACGGGACCTGACCGTGGCGTACACCCCGCTGCACGGCGTGGGCGCCGCCGTGCTCACCGCCGCCTTCGCCCGCGCCGGCTTCCCGGTGCCCGGCGTGGTGCCCGAGCAGGCCGAGCCGGACCCGGCGTTCCCCACCGTGTCGTTCCCCAACCCCGAGGAGCCGGGGGCGGTGGACCTGCTGATCGCGCTGGCCGACTCCACCGGCGCGGACCTCGCCATCGCCAACGACCCGGACGCGGACCGCTGCGCGGTGGTGGTCCGCGACGGCGCGGTCCCCGCAGCCGCCGGCGCCGACCGGCAGAGCTGGCGGATGCTGCGCGGCGACGAGGTGGGCGCGCTGCTCGCCGACCACCTGATGCGTCGCGGGGTGACCGGGCTCTACGCCACCACCATCGTCTCGTCGTCGCTGCTGCGGGCCATGTGCGCCGCCCGGGGCCTGCCCTACGACGAGACGCTGACCGGCTTCAAGTGGATCGTCCGGGCCGGTGGCGGAAGCGCGCCGCTGGTCTACGGCTACGAGGAGGCGCTCGGCTACTGCGTCGCCCCGGACCACGTACGCGACAAGGACGGCATCACCGCCGCGCTGACCGTGGCCGAGCTGGCCGCCGGCCTGAAGGCGCAGGGCCGCACGCTGACCGACCGACTCGACGAGCTGGCCGCCGAGTTCGGCGTGCACCACACCGACCAGCTCTCGGTCCGGGTGGACGACCTGCGGGAGATCGCCGACGCGATGGCCCGGATCCGGGCGGCCACGCCGACCACGCTGCTGGGGCACCCGGTGGACAGCACGCAGGACCTGCTCCCGGAGGCGGACGTGGTGATCCTGCGCACCGGGGCGGCCCGGGTGGTGATCCGGCCATCCGGGACCGAGCCGAAGCTCAAGGCGTACCTGGAGGTGGTCGAGCCGGTGCCCGACGGCGATGTCGCCGCCGCCCGCGCCCGCGCCAGCGCGGCGATCGCGCAGCTCCGCAGCGAGATGTCGGCGGCGCTGGGCCTCTAGTGCGGGAAGGGCCCCTTGTTGACGCCCCGCGGGAGAAGGGGCCCTTCCTCAGATCAGCGGCGGGGGCCGAGGGCCTGGTCGACGGCCCTGCCCAGGGCGGCGACGACCAGGCCGACCGAGGGCCGGACCATCGAGTCGTCGATGCTGACGTCGCCCGAGAACCCGGCGCCGTTGGCGATCTCCTCGAGCCGGCGGCGGGCGTCGGCGGCGGCCTCGCCGCTCACCCCGAGCGCGGACTCCATCCGGAGCACCACGACCAGGGTGGCCAGCGCCGCCGTCCGCTCGTCCGGGGCGGCGCCGCCGTTCAGCGCCCCGGCCAGCCGCTGCCGCGTGTCCGCCTCCACGGAGGTGTCCACCACCGGGTAGCGGTGCACGTGGATGAAGCCCAGCTCGGTCTCGTCGACGTCCCGCACCACGCCCTGCTGGCACAGGTCACCGAGGATCCGGTCACGCAGGCCGTGCCGCAGGCGCTGCACCCAGGAGGCCGGGGTGTGCGGGGTGTCGGCGGCGATCCGACCGAGCACCTCGTCGGTGACCGGCTCGCCGGTCGGCGTCGGGTCGACCACGGTGAGGGAACCGTCGGCGTACGCGATCCGGCCCGCGAGGGCCAGCTCGACCAGCACCGCGGCGGCCATGCCGAGGTCCAGGCTGATCCGCGGCATCGTCGCCTTGCCGGTCGTGTCGTCGTAGGCGAGGAGGAGCAGCTCTTCGGCGAGCGCAACACCAGTCATGGCCGGAGACGGTAGCGGGTCCGCGCACCACCGCGCGCGAACCCGCCGGACCCCACCCCGACCGGGGTAACGCTCAGAACCGGGGCATGCCGCCGAACTGACGGTCGCCGGCGTCGCCGAGCCCGGGGACGATGAACATCCGGTCGTTGAGACCCTCGTCGATCGAGGCGGTGACCAGGCGCAACGGCAGACCGGAGCGTTCCAGCCGCTCGATGCCGACCGGTGCGGCGAGCACGCAGAGCACCGTGATGTCCGTGCAGCCCCGGTCGGCCAGCAGCTGGCAGCAGTGCTCCAGCGAACCACCGGTGGCGAGCATCGGGTCGAGCACCAGCACCGGCAGGCCGGCCAGGTCGCGGGGCAGCGACTCCATGTACGCGCGGGGCTCGTAGGTCGCCTCGTCGCGGGCCAGGCCGACGAAACCCATCGAGGACTCGGGCAGCAGGCCCAGCGCGGCGTCCGCCATGCCCAGGCCGGCCCGCAGCACCGGCACCAGCAGCGGCGGGTTGGCCAGCCGGGTGCCCTCGGTGCCGGTGACCGGCGTCTGCACCGGGTACCGCTCGACGGGGAAGGAACGGGCCGCCTCGTACACCAACATGGTGGTCAGCTCGTGCAGCGCCGCCCGGAACGTCGAGGAATCGGTGCGCGCGTCCCGCATGGCGGTCAGTCGAGACTGGGCCAGCGGGTGGTCAATGACGTGTACATCCACGATCGCTCAACCTACCGGTCCCGCCGGCATGACGGTGCGGCTGCGGTCTGACCAGCGACGCCGCTCACGCCGGCCCGCCACCGGACGCTCGTGAGCAAGATCACTCGACGGCCTCGTGCGTAGACTTCTCGGCATGACGGCGACAACGACGTCGGCCCGGTCGGAGCTCTCCGAGCTGGGACGATCCGAGACCGCTCTGCGGACCTTCCTGCACGGCCTGCCCGGCGTGGACCAGGTCGGCGCGGAGCAGCGGGCGGCACAGCTCGGCACCCGCTCCATCAAGACCACGGCCAAGGCGCAGGCGATCGACCTGGCGATCCGGATGGTCGACCTGACCACCCTGGAGGGGGCGGACACCCCCGGCAAGGTGCGCGCGCTGGCCGCGAAGGCGTTGCGCCCGGACCCGGCCGACCCGTCCTGCCCGCACGTCGGCGCCGTCTGCGTCTACCCGGCGATGGTCCCGTACGTGGCGGAGGTGCTGCGCGGTTCCGGCGTGCACCTGGCCAGCGTGGCGACCGCCTTCCCGTCCGGCCAGGCGCCGCTGGAGATCAAGCTCGCCGACACCCGGGCCGCTGTCGCGGCCGGCGCCGACGAGATCGACATGGTGATCAACCGGGGCGCGTTCCTGGCCGGCCGCTACAAGGAGGTCTACGACGAGATCGTGGCCACCAAGGAGGCCGCCGGTGACGCCCACCTCAAGGTGATCCTGGAGACCGGCGAGCTGGCCACCTACGACAACGTGCGCCGTGCCTCCTGGCTGGCCATGCTGGCCGGTGGCGACTTCATCAAGACCTCCACCGGCAAGGTCCCGGTCGCCGCGACGCTGCCGGTGACCCTGGTGATGCTGGAGGCGGTCCGCGACTTCCGGGCCGCCACCGGGCGGCAGGTCGGCGTGAAGCCGGCCGGCGGCATCAAGAACACCAAGGACGCGATCAAGTACCTGGTGATGGTCAACGAGACCGTCGGCGCGGACTGGCTCGACCCGGACTGGTTCCGCTTCGGCGCGTCCAGCCTGCTCAACGACCTGCTGATGCAGCGCACCAAGCTGACGACCGGCACCTACTCCGGTCCCGACTACTTCACCCTGGACTGAGAGCCGATGTTCGAATACGCACCCGCCCCCGAGTCCCGCTCGGTGGTGGACCTCAAGCCCTCGTACGGGCTGTTCATCGACGGTGAGTTCGTCGACCCGACTGACGGCGGCAGCTTCAAGTCGATCAACCCCGCCTCCGAGGAGGCGCTGGCCGAGGTCGCCGAGGCCGGCCCGCAGGACGTGGAGCGCGCCGTACGCGCCGCCCGGACGGCGTACGAGAAGGTCTGGGGCCTGATGCCGGGCCGGGACCGGGCCAAGTACCTGTTCCGGATCGCCCGGATCATCCAGGAGCGGTCCCGCGAGCTGGCCGTGCTGGAGTCGCTGGACAACGGCAAGCCGATCAAGGAGTCCCGCGACGTCGACCTGCCGCTGGTCGCCGCGCACTTCTTCTACTACGCCGGCTGGGCCGACAAGCTGGAGCACGCGGGCTTCGGCGCTGACCCGAAGCCGGTCGGCGTCGCCGCCCAGGTCATCCCGTGGAACTTCCCGCTGCTCATGCTGGCCTGGAAGATCGCCCCCGCGCTGGCCGCCGGCAACACGGTGGTGCTGAAGCCGGCCGAGACCACCCCGCTGACCGCGCTGCTCTTCGCCGAGATCTGCCAGCAGGCCGAGCTGCCGGCCGGCGTCGTCAACATCGTCACCGGCGCCGGCGACACCGGCCGGACGCTGGTCGAGCACCCCGGCGTGGACAAGGTCGCCTTCACCGGCTCCACCGACGTCGGCCGGGCCATCGCCCGGTCCGTCGCCGGCACCCGCAAGAAGCTCACGCTGGAGCTGGGCGGCAAGGCCGCCAACATCGTCTTCGACGACGCGCCGATCGACCAGGCGGTCGAGGGGATCGTCAACGGCATCTTCTTCAACCAGGGGCACGTCTGCTGCGCCGGCTCCCGCCTGCTGGTCCAGGAGAACGTGGCCGACCGGGTGCTGGAGTCGCTCAAGCGGCGCATGGCACAGCTCCGCGTCGGCGACCCACTGGACAAGAACACCGACATCGGCGCGATCAACTCCGCCGCCCAGCTGGAGCGGATCCGCGAACTGTCCGACGCCGGCTCGGCCGAGGGCGCCGAGCGCTGGTCGCCGCCGTGCGAGCTGCCCGACCGGGGCTTCTGGTTCGCGCCGACCATCTTCACCGGCGTCACCCAGGCCCACCGGATCGCCCGCGAGGAGATCTTCGGCCCGGTGCTGTCGGTGCTCACCTTCCGCACCCCGGCCGAGGCCGTCGAGAAGGCCAACAACACGCCGTACGGGCTGTCGGCGGGGATCTGGACCGACAAGGGTTCCCGGATCCTGTGGACGGCCGACCGGCTGCGCGCCGGGGTCGTCTGGGCCAACACGTTCAACAAGTTCGACCCCACCTCGCCGTTCGGCGGCTACAAGGAGTCGGGCTACGGTCGCGAGGGCGGCCGGCACGGGCTGGAGGGCTACCTCAATGTCTGAGCGGGTCGCGGTACGCAAGACGTACAAGCTCTTCATCGGCGGGAAGTTCCCGCGCAGCGAGTCGGGACGGTCGTATCTCGTGCAGTCCTCGAATGTGTCACTGGCCTCCCGCAAGGACGCCCGGGACGCGGTGGTCGCCGCCCGCGCCGCCGTGAAGGGCTGGGCCGGCGCGACCGCGTACAACCGGGGTCAGATCCTCTACCGGGCCGCCGAGATGCTGGAGGGTCGCCGCGAGCAGTTCGTCGCCCTCGGCATTCCGGGCGACGAGGTGGACGCCGCGGTGGACCGCTGGGTCTGGTACGCCGGCTGGGCCGACAAACTCTCCCAGGTGTACGGCGGCGCCAACCCCGTCGCCGGACCGTACTTCAACCTCTCCGCGCCCGAGCCGACCGGCGTCGTCGCGGTGGTCGCCCCCGAACGCCCGGCGCTGCTCGGCCTGGTCAGCGTGATCGCACCGGCCATCGTCACCGGCAACACGGTGGTCGTGGCGGCCTCCCCGACCGAGCCGCTGGCGGCGGTGACGCTGGCCGAGGTGCTGGCCACCTCCGACCTGCCCGGCGGCGTGGTCAACATCCTCACCGGCAGGATCACCGAGACCGCGCCGACGCTGGCCGCGCACATGGACGTCAACGCGATCGACCTCAGCGGGGTGACCGACGGCGAGTTGGCGGCCGACCTGGAGGTCAAGGCGGCGGAGAACCTCAAGCGGGTGCTCCGGCCCGCCCCGGTCGACCACGACTGGTCCGTTGACCCGGGCGTGACCCGGATGACGAGCCTGCTGGAGACCAAGACGGTGTGGCATCCCAAGGGGGTGTGATTGGTCGGTCCCGGCCGTGGGGTTTCGGGGGGAGCCCGCCCGCTCCGGGCGGTCAGGCTTGATCCCTCCGCGGGCGGGCTCCCCCCGAAACCCTGACGTGGGCCGGGTCCGACCGGGTGTTCGTCTTGCTGGCCGGCGCCCTGGGTTGGGTCGCCGGCCAGCGGGGCGATCCGGATTGCGCGCAACCCTCCGGGTTCGCCCCTCAAGGCCCTGGTTAGCGGCGGCGCGGTCCCCCCTTTCCGCTGGCTGGCTCCCGACGTCCGCGCCGAACCGCTCGCTCTGCCGGTGCGCCGCTTCAAGATCCGCGCAACTTCGGTGAAGTTGCTGCCTCCGGGGCGCCTGAGGCAGCAACTTCCCCGTTCCTGTGCGGGTCTTGGCCGGCTCGCCGATGGTCCTCGTGATCATGAGGTTGGCGGGGTTGGATCTCGCCGGGCACGTCTGCCTCATGATCACCCTGGTGGGCCGGGGCGTGGGC
>NZ_QGKR01000131.1 GCF_003172955.1 Micromonospora acroterricola
GGCCAGTGGGGGCGGTCGGCGTCACGCAGGGCGGCGGTGCGCAGGGCGGCGAGTTGGCGTTCCACCTCGGCGAACTGGTCCGGCGGCAGTGGGCCCCGGTGCAGCGCTGCCGCGTTCTCCTCGACCTGCGCGACCGTACGACAGCCCGGGATCGGGATGGTGCGCCCGCTGCGCGCCCAGATCCACCCCAGCGCGCCCTGCGCGAGGGTGCGGCCGTCGGCGGTGAGGGCGGCGCGCACCGCGCCGACCCGGCGCAGCCACTCCGGCGCCGGCCGGCCGCCACGGAACCACTCCAGCCAGCCGGGCGTCAGCCCGCGCACGTCGTCGCGGGGCAGCGTGGAGGCGGCCGAGTACTTGCCGGTGAGCAGGCCCATCCCCAGCGGCCCCCGGTTGACGCTGGCCAGGTCGTACTTGTCGCACACGGCGAGCAGCTCGGGGGCGTCGCGCAGCACCGACAGGGTGTGCTGCACGGCGGTGGCACCGGCGGCGGCGTGCCCGAACGCGGTGGCCCGGTCGGGGCGGTCGGTGCTCCACCCGTACGCCCGGATCAGGCCCTCGGTGACCAGGTCCTCGCAGGTGCCGATCAGCGCCTCGGCCCGAGGCACCGACAGGTCGGCGAGGTGCAGCTGGTAGAGGTCGATCCGGTCGGTGTCCAGCCGGCGCAGCGAGTCGGTGACCGCCCGCCGCAGGTACGCGGGCGAGGCGTCCTCCCCCGTCGCCTGCCGGCTCGCCTCGTCGAAGGTGTAGCCCCACTTGGTGGCGATCACGGCCTCGTCGCGGCGGCCGGCGAGCGCACGCCCGAGCACCCGCTCACCGTGCCCCGCGCCGTAGGTGTCGGCGGTGTCGAAGAGGGTGACGCCCAGGTCGAGCGCGCGGCGCACGGCCCGCACCGACTCGTCGTCGTCGACCGCGCCCCAGCCCAGCGGCTGGGTGCCCTCGGCCCAGGGGCCGCCGATCGCCCAGCACCCCATGCCGAGGGCGCTGACCTCGATGCCGCTGCGCCCCAACGTCCGTGTCGTGACTGCCATCGAACGATCGTGCCACCTCCACCGGGTCGGGGCGTAGCACTTCCCGGGCCGGGGAGGCCGGGGCGCGGACGCCGACGCGGTGCGGCATGATCGGCGGCATGCGGCGGCTGGGCGTGGACATCGGCGGCGTGATCATCGAGCCGACCGACGAGGACGACGACACGTCCTTCTTCGGCGCGAACTACCTGCGTACTCCGAGCGTGGACGGGGCGTTCGACGCGCTCGCGGCGCTCGGCCCGGCCTTCGACGAGGTGCACCTGGTCTCCAAGTGCGGCGAGGCGACCGAACGCCGGACCCGGGAGTGGCTGGCCCACCACGACTTTCCGGCCCGCACCGGGATCCCCGCCGAGCGGGTGCACTTCTGCCGGACCCGGCCGGACAAGGCGCCGATCGCCCGGCGGCTCGGGCTGACCCACTTCGTGGACGACAAACTGGAGGTGCTCGGCTACCTCGACTCGGTGCCGCACCGCTACCTGTTCCGGCCCCGCCCGGCGGAGGTCGCCGCGCACGCCGCGCTGCTGCCCGGCGTACACCGGGTGGAGACCTGGCCGGAGCTGACCGCCCTGCTGCGCGCCGGCTAGCCCGACCGGCGCGCAGGCCGCGCGACGGTCAGGACGGCCAGGCGCGGGCGAGCAGGTCGCGGGTGTCGCCGAGCAGCTGCGGCAGGACCTTGGTGCGGCCGATCACCGGCATAAAGTTGGCGTCGCCGCCCCAGCGCGGCACCACGTGCTGGTGCAGGTGCGCGGCGATGCCGGCGCCGGCCACCCCGCCCTGGTTCATTCCCAGGTTGAAGCCGTGCGCGTTGCTGACCTTGCGGATCACCCGCATCGCGGTCTGGGTGTACGACGCCAGCTCGACGGTTTCCGGCTCGTCCAGGTCGGTGTAGTCGGCGACGTGCCGGTAGGGGCAGACCAGCAGGTGGCCCGGGTTGTACGGGTAGAGGTTGAGCACCACGAAGACGTGCTCGCCGCGGGCCACGACGAGGCTCTCCTCCGGCGGCAGCTTGGGCGCCCGGCAGAACGGGCAGCCGGTGGGCTTCTCGTAGCCCTCGGCCGGGCGGTCCTCCCCGGAGATGTACGTCATCCGGTGCGGCGTCCAGAGCCGCTCCAGGCCGTCGGCCATGCCGCTGTCCGTGTGCCGTTCCGCCCCAGTCACAGAGGCGATCCTACGGACCGTTCCGGTCGGTGGCGACGGCTGCCACCGACCCATGGGGGCGATGGGATTGGCGGCTGTTCAGAAACGCGTCGGTTGGAAGTTGTTGACGAACGAGGGCCGAGCCATGAAACTCCCATTCATTCATGTACTTCCATGAACCGATGGAGGACTTTGTGATCCGACGAATCGGCACCTTTCTCGCGGCCATCGCGCTGACCGCCGTCAGCACCGTGCTCGGCGTCACCCTGACCGCCGGCGCCGCGCACGCGGACGGCTGCTACACCTGGGGACGCATGCTGTCCCAGGGGATGTCCGGCGAGGACGTCCGGCAACTCCAGGTCCGGGTCGCCGGCTACCCCGACTACGGCACCGTGCTCACCATCGACGGCGCGTACGGCCCGGCCACCCGGTCCGCCGTGCTTCGCTTCCAGCAGGCGTACGGGCTGCCCGCGGACGGCATCGCCGGCCCGCAGACCTTCAACCGGATCTACGCCCTCCAGGACGACGACTGCACGCCGGTCAACTTCGACTACGCCGAGTTCAACGACTGCAACAGCGACTGGTCCGGCGGGGCGGTGTCGGCCAGCACCGCCCGGTTCAACGCCCGGGTCTCCATGTGGAAGCTCCAGGCCATGCGGCACGCGCTCGGCGACCAGCAGATCCGGGTCACCAGCGCGTTCCGTAGCTACGCCTGCAACAGCGCGGTCGGCGGGTCGTCGACCAGCCGGCACCTCTACGGCGACGCCGCCGACCTCGGCGCCACCCCGCACTCACTGTGCCGCCTCGCCCAGCAGGCCCGCAGCCACGGCTTCAACGAGATCCTCGGCCCCGGCTACCCGGGCCACGACGACCACACCCACGTCGCGCACAAGTCCACCCGGACCTGGTCGGCGCCCAACTGCGGGATCTGACGCCGGGTCGCCCACCCGAGATCGTGCTCGAACACGGAAGTAGTGGCCTCCCCGCGTCGGGGAGGCCACTACTTCATGGATCGGGCACGATCATCACCGATCGCGGCCGGCACGCTACTCCGCGGCGGCGGAGGGGCCGATGTTCGTGCGGGAGCTGACCACGTCGAGGACGTGGGTCACCGCCTCGGCGACCGGCACCCCGTTGCGCTGCGAGCCGTCGCGGTAGCGGAAGGAGACCGTGCCGGCGGCCACGTCGTCGTCGCCGGCGATCACCATGAACGGGATCTTCTGCTGCTGCGCGGTGCGGATCTTCTTCTGCATCCGGTCGTCACCCGCGTCCACCTGTGCCCGGATCCCCTCGGCGCGCAGCGCCGCGACGAAGCCGTGCAGGTAGTCGGCGTGGTCCTCGCGGATCGGGATGCCGACCACCTGCACCGGGGCCAGCCAGGCCGGGAACGCCCCCGCGTAGTGCTCGGTGAGCACCCCGAAGAACCGCTCGATCGAGCCGAACAACGCCCGGTGGATCATCACGGGTTGCTGCCGGCTGCCGTCGGCCGCCTGGTACTCCAGCCCGAACCGCTCCGGCTGGTTGAAGTCGACCTGGATCGTGGACATCTGCCAGGTGCGGCCGATCGCGTCCCGGGCCTGCACCGAGATCTTCGGCCCGTAGAACGCCGCGCCACCCGGGTCGGGCACCAGCTCCAGGCCGGACGTCGCGGCGGCGGTGCGCAGCGCCTCGGTGGCCTCCGCCCAGTCCTCGTCGGCGCCGATGAACTTCGGCGAGTCGTCCCGGGTGGACAGCTCCAGGTAGAAGTCGTCCAGGCCGTAGTCGCGCAGCAGGTCCAGCACGAAACTGAGCAGCGTGGACAGCTCGCCGGCCATCTGCTCACGGGTGCAGTAGATGTGCGAGTCGTCCTGGGTCAGGCCGCGTACCCGGGTCAGGCCGTGCACGACGCCGGACTTCTCGTACCGGTAGACCGTGCCGAACTCGAACATCCGCAGCGGCAGCTCCCGGTACGACCGCCCGCGCGACCTGAAGATCAGGTTGTGCATCGGGCAGTTCATCGCCTTGAGGTAGTAGTCCGCGCCCTCCAGCTGCATGGGCGGGAACATGGTGTCCGCGTAGTACGGCAGGTGCCCGGAGGTCTGGAACAGCTGCGCCTTGGTGATGTGCGGGGTGTTGACGAACTCGTACCCGGCGGCCTCATGGCGCTGGCGGGAGTAGTTCTCCATCTCCCGGCGGATGATGCCGCCCTTGGGGTGGAAGACCGCCAGGCCGGAACCGATCTCGTCGGGGAAGCTGAACAGGTCCAGGTCCGCGCCGAGCTTGCGGTGGTCGCGCCGGGCGGCCTCCTCCAGCAGCTTCAGGTACGCCTTCAGCTCGTCGCGGGTGGGCCACGCGGTGCCGTACACCCGCTGCAGTTGCGGGTTCTTCTCCGACCCGCGCCAGTACGCGGCGGCCGAGCGCATCAGCTTGAACGCGCCGATCAGCCGGGTGGTCGGCAGGTGCGGGCCCCGGCACAGGTCCGACCAGCAGACCTTGTCCTCCTTGGGGTCGAGGTTGTCGTAGATGGTCAGCTCGCCGCCGCCGACCTCCATCACCTCGTCGGTGTCCAGGCCCTCGCCCTTGACCTCGATCAACTCCAGCTTGAACGGCTCGTCGGCCAACTCGGCGCGCGCCTCGTCCAGGCTGCCGAAGCGACGCCGGCGGAACCGCTGCCCGCTCTTGATGATCTCCTGCATGCGCTTCTCGAGCTTGCTGAGGTCGTCGGGCTGGAACGGCTTGTCGACGTCGAAGTCGTAGTAGAAGCCGTTCTCGATCGGCGGGCCGATGCCCAGCTTCGCCTCGGGGAACACGTCCTGCACGGCCTGGGCGAGCACGTGCGCCGTGGAGTGGCGCAGCACGGTGAGCCCGTCGGGCGAGTCGAGGCTGACCGGCTCGACGACGGTCTCCTCGGCCGGCGACCAGTCCAGGTCGCGCAGCCGGCCCTCCGGGTCGCGGACCACGACGATCGCCTTGGGGCCGTTCGCGGGCAGTCCGGCCGCGGCCACCGCGTCGGCCGCCGTGGTCCCGGCGGCGACGACGACGGGGTCGGCCACGGCGGGGGTACGGGGTGCGGACACGGTGAATCCTCCAAGCGGTACGAAACGGAAGCCGATCCTCGGCCCCTGCCGATGCTATCGGTCCACCCTCCCCAGCTGAGGAAGGGCACCTTCTTCACGCCTCCGCCACCGGAAGGGCCCCCTCTTGACGGTCGCGTTGAACCTTTCGGCGCTCGGAGCCGAACTAGGAGGTGTGGCCGGAACCGGTGCCGGTCGCGTCGACACGGATGGGGGCACGAGATGGCGAGCACGTACGGCGGTGGCCGCCGGCGGCGGATCGCGGCGACGACCGCGCTGATCGCCGCCGGGCTGCTGCTCTGGCCCGGTACGGCGCACGCGGCGGACCTGACGACCACCCCGACCGAGGCCCGGCAGGGCGACGCGGTACGGCTGGAGTTCACCGTGCCGGAGGAGCGCCCCGGCACGACGACCCGCCAGATCGAGGTCCGGTTGCCGGCCGACGCGCCGGTGGCCGAGGTCTACCCGATGTCGGTGACCGGCTGGGCGCCCCGGATCAGTTCCCGCACCCTGGACCGGCCGGTGGCCGGCATCCACTCCTCCGGGGTCACGACGGTGACCACCGCGGTGACGTGGGTCCGGGTCGGTGCGAGCGAGCCCGGCCCGGCCCGGCTGGCGCTGTCCATGGGCCCGCTGCCGCAGGCCGAGCGGCTCACGTTCGAGGTCGTCCAGACGTACGCCGACGGCACGGTGGTCCGCTGGGCGGACGCCACGGGTGCGCACCGGGCCCCGGTGCTCACCCTGCTGCCGGCGACGGCGGGCGCGGCCGGCCCGGCCGGCAGCCCGCGACCGCCACCCCGGTCCGCGCCGGCTGAAGTCGCCCCACACCGGCCGAGCCGGCCACACCGCCCGCAGCCCGCGGGCCGCACGATCGACGGCGGCATCCAGCGCAGCCGACGGTTCAACGCGGCCTTTGCCAGAAGGTCAGGGCGCCCAGGTGGGCAGCGGTTCGCGGGCGGCCAGCCACGGCTCGGGCACCCCACCGGGCGTGCCGACGCCCGTGTACGCCGCCACCACCGCGCCTGCGATGGCGGCCGTGGTGTCGACGTCCCCGCCAGCCTGCACGCAGGTCCGGATCGCCGCCGGGTAGTCGTCCAGGTGGGTGGCCGCCACCCAGAGGGTGAACCCGACCGTGTCCTGGGCGGTCACCCGGGCGCCGTTGCCCAGCTCCGCCACCACCCGGGGCAGCGGGCGGCCCAGCAGCCCGGCCGCCCGGTGCACGCCGCGGTGCACCTCGGTGCCCGGATCGACCGCGGCGGCGATCCCGGCGAGCAGCCGCTCCGGGGCCGGCCGGTGCCCGTCGAGGCGGGCCCGGGCGGCCAGCGCGGCGGCCACCGCCACCGCCACCGCGCCGGCGATCCCCTCCGGGTGCGCGTGGGTCACCTCGGCGGAGGCGCCGGCGTGCGCCGCCGCACGGGCGGTCGAGTCGGCGAAGTACGCGCCCAGCGGGCCCACCCGCATCGCCGCGCCGTTGCCGCAGGAGCCCTGACCGTCGAAGGCGGACGCAGCCGCCACCGGCCACGGGGTGCCGGTGCGGATGAGCCGCAGGATCAGCATCGCCCCGGCGCCGTAGCCCCGGCGCGGGTCGCAGCGCTCGGCGAACGCCAGAGCCAGCCGGTCCCGGTCGATGCCGCCGGACTCGGCCAGCTCGGCGAGGACGGAGCACGCCATCTCGGTGTCGTCGGTCCACTCCCAGGGGCCGGGCGGCAGGTCGCCTGCGGCGAGTTCCTCCGGGCGTGCCCCCGGCAGGAAGGACTGCGCGCCGAGCGCGTCGCCGGTGGAGAGACCGGCGAGGCTGTCCCGGGCGAGTGCCAGGCGGGCGTCGGCGAACAGGGTGAAGGACATCGTCGTACCAGCTTGCCCGCTCGTCAGGTACGCCGCAACGCGATCAACTTGCCAGGCCAAGTACGGTCTTGGGGTGGCCTCCGTGCTCCTGGTCGAAGACGATCACGTCGTACGCGGCGCGATGCTGCGGTCCCTCACCGATCGGGGGCACGCCGTGCATGCCGTGGGCACCGCGCTGGACGCTCTGCGCCGGGTCGCCGCGGAGACACCCGACCTGGTCGTTCTGGACCTGGGCCTGCCCGACCTGGACGGCTCGGACGCGCTGCGGATGCTGCGCGGCATCACCGACGTCCCGATCATCATCGCCACCGCCCGTGACGACGAGCAGTCGGTCGTGAAGCTGCTGCGCGCCGGTGCCGACGACTACATGGTGAAGCCGTTCACCGGGGCGCACCTGGACGCCCGGATCACCACCGTGCTGCGCCGGGCCGGTCGGGCCAGCCGCAGCGTGCAACCGGCGGTGCACTCGGTCGGCGGGCTGCGGGTGGACGTCGGGGAGCGCAGCGCCCACCTCGACGGGGAGCCGCTGGCGCTGACCCGCAAGGAATTCGACCTGCTGGCGTATCTCGCCGCACGACCCGGGCGGGTAGTGTCCCGCCGGGAGCTCTTGGAGGAGGTATGGCGGCAGCCATCGGTCGGCGAGGATCAGACAATCGACGTTCACCTGTACTGGCTTCGCCGAAAGATGCGCGAGTCCGCGGCGAAGCCGCGCTACCTGCGCACCGTGCGGGGGGTCGGGTTCCGGCTGGTGGCACCGGACTGAGGACCGCGCTGGCCCTGCTCACGGCCGGCATGTGCAGCCTCGTCGCGCTCGCCTTCCTGATCCCGCTCGGTCTGAGCCTGCGCGATCAGACCCGGGAGGAGGCGATCGGCGACGCGGCCCGACGCAGCGCGCTGGTGACCGGGGCGCTGGCGGTGAGCACCGATCCCGCGGTGGTCGAGCGGGCGGTGGTGGCCAGCGGCGACGGCGCGGCGACCCGACCGGTGGTGCACGGGCTGGGGCTCGACGAGTCCGCCGGCCGGGCCAGCGACGCCGACCTGGACCGGGCACGTGCCGACCGGCGTTCGCTGGTCGCCGACGTCGACGGCGGGGTGGTCCGGCTCGACCCGGTGGTCCTCGGTGACCGGACGGCCGTGGTCGAGGTCTTCGTGCCGGACTCGACGTTGGGCGAGGGCTCCGGTGGCACCTGGCTGCTGCTGTTCGCGGTCGGCGCGGCGATGGCCGGCGCGGCGGTGCTGGTCGTCGACCGGGTCGCCGCCCGCGCCGTGGACTCGACCCGCGGCCTGGTCAAGGCCGCGCTCTCGGTCGGCGACGGCGACCTCGGGGTACGCGTGGAGCCGACCGGCCCGCGCGAGCTGGCCGAGGCCGGGTACGCCTTCAACCGGATGGCCGACCGGCTGGACGCGGCCCGCACCGACGAGCGGGAGCTGGTGGCGGACCTGTCGCACCGGCTGCGTACCCCGCTGACCGTGCTCCGACTGGACGCGGAGGCGTTGGAGTCCGACGACACCAGCGTGGGGTCGTTCTCCGAGGCGGAGCTGGACCGGCGGCGCGGCATCCGGCGGATCCGGCAGGCGATCGTCACCCTGGAGGGTGAGATCGACGTGCTGATCAAGACGACCCGCAAGGCGGTGGCGCACGAGGCCGGGCCGGCGATGTGCGACGTCAGCGAGGTGGTGCGGGACCGGATGGTGTTCTGGGCGGCGCTGGCCGGCGACCAGAACCGGCCGCACCGGGTGACCGGCGCTCAGCTGCGCATCCCCGCGCCGGTGCCGCGCGCCGAGCTGGCCGCCGCGCTGGACGCGGTGATCGGCAACGTCTTCCGCTACACGCCGCAGGGCACCGCGTTCGAGGTGGCGGTGTCCCGCCGGGACGGTTACGTGGCGATCCGGATCGACGACGCGGGCCCCGGCATCGCCAACCCGGACCGGGCGCTGCGTCGGGGCACCAGCGACCAGGGCTCGACCGGGCTCGGCCTGGACATCGCCAAGCGGGTGTCGTTGCAGGCGAACGGGTCGGTGAGCATCGACCGCGCCCGGCTGGGCGGCGCCAGCGTGGTGATGCTGCTCGCCGACCCGGAGGCGACGCCCCGGCAGGTCAGCCGGTTCGGCCTGGTCGGCCGGATGGCGCGGGACGTCCGGGAGCAGAAGGCCAGCGGCCGCCGCTGGCCCCGGCAGCGCCCCACCGACGGCTGACCGCCCCGGGGTTGTGCGCCGGCGCAAGTCTTCCTTAGATCACGGTTAACGACGGTGGAGAAGCGGCCGCGGGCTGTCAGGATCGAGGCACGAACCCACCAGTTCCACCGGCCAGCGCACCGCGCACCCACCGGCCGGTGGAGCCGCGCGCGCGGCGGGAGTCCAGGTCCCCCCACACCCACGCTCCCGCCGCGCGCCCTGCTCCCTCGAACGGCTCAGCCGGCGACGGCGGCGAGGTGAGCGTCGATCTCCGCGGCGATCCGCTGCTTGCCGGCGGGGTCGAGGAAGGACGCGGCCACCGCGTTGCGGGCCAGCCCGGCCAGCCCCTGCGGGCCAGCCCCGAGCAGCCGGGCGGCCACCGCGTACTCGTCGTTGAGGGTGGTGCCGAACATCGGCGGGTCGTCGGAGTTGATGGTGACCAGCAGCCCGGCCTCGACCAGCCGGGGCAGCGGGTGCTCGTCGAGTTTGGCCACCGCCCGGGTCCGCACGTTGGACGTCGGGCAGATCTCCATCCCGATCTGGCGCTCGGCCAGGTAGGTGAGCAGCTCCGGATCCTTGGCGGCGGAGATGCCGTGCCCGATGCGCTCGGCGCCCAGCTCGTTGAGGGCGTCCCAGATCGTCTGCGGGCCGGTGGTCTCCCCCGCGTGCGGCACCGAGCGCAGCCCGGCCGCCCGAGCCTGGTCGAAGTAGGGCCGGAACTGCGGCCGGGGTACGCCGATCTCCGGGCCGCCCAGGCCGAAGCTGATCAGCCCGTCCGGGCGTTCCTCCAGCGCGATGCGCAGCGTCTCCTCGGCCGCCGGCAGGCCCGCCTCACCGGGGATGTCGAAGCACCAGCGCAGGTCCAGGCCGAAGTCGACCGAGGCGCGCTTGCGGGCGTCCTCGATGGCCTCGCAGAACGCCGGCGCGGGGATGCCCCGACGCACGTGCGAGTACGGGGTGATGGTCAGCTCCGCGTACCGGACCTGCTGGCGGGCCAGCTCCCGGGCGACCTCGTGGGTGAGGATCCAGACGTCCTCGGGGTCGCGGATGAGGTCCACCACGCTCAGGTAGACCTCGATGAAGTGCGCGAAGTCGCGGAACTCGAAGTAGCTGGCGAGCGCCGCCGGATCGGCCGGCACCGGGGTGCTGCCTTCGTGCCGAGCGGCCAGCTCGGCGACGATGCGGGGCGACGCGGAGCCGACGTGGTGCACGTGCAGCTCCACCTTGGGCAGTCCGGCGATGAAGGTGGACAGGTCGGTCACGGGTTCTCCTCGGCACGGTCGCCGGTGCGGGCGACGACGAAGACGCGGCGGAACGGGAAGTAGACCCGTCCCCGCCGTACGGGGTAGGCGGCGGCGAGCCGTACCTCCAGCTCGGCCCGGAACGCCGACCAGCCGGCGGCGTCCAGGGCGGCCCGGACCGGGCGCAGCGCGGTGCCCTCCATCCAGGCCAGCACCGGGTGGTCGGCGGCGGGTCGGGCCGGCAGCAGGTGCACGTAGGTAGTCTCCCAGGCGTCCACCGCGCAGCCGGCACCGGTCAGCAGCTCCGCGTAGTCGGCCGGGTCGTCGACCGGGTCGGCGCGCAGCAGCGGGGCCAGCTCCGCCCGCCAGGCCGGCCGGTCGGCGACCTCGCGCAGCGCCCGGTGTGAGGGCGCGGCGAAGTTGCCCGGGACCTGCATCGCGAGCCACGCGCCGGTGGGCAGGTCGGCGGCCCAGCGGCGCAGCAGCGCCTGGTGGCCCGGGACCCACTGGAGCGCTGCGTTGGTGATCAGCACGTCCTCGTCGCCGGTTGGCCGCCAGTCCCGCAGGTCGGCGACGGCGAAGTCGACCGGGGCATCCAGCGCGGCGGCCCGGTCGATCATCTCCGGCGAGGAGTCGAGGCCGACCACCCGGCTCGTCGGCCAGCGTTCGGCGAGGGTGGCGGTGAGCTGGCCGGGGCCGCAGCCGAGGTCGACCACCGTGCGGGGCCGCGCGGCGGGGATCCGGGCCACCAGGTCGTGGAACGGCCGGGAGCGCTCGTCGCCGTAGCGCAGGTACGTCGCCGGATCCCACATCGTCGCCTCCCAAACCGTACGTCCGTCTTGTTTACCGTACGGCTCGCGTGGCAGCCCGGCAAGCCGATCACTAGGCTCAGAGCATGGAACAGCGCAGCTTCACCCGGCTCGGCCGGACCGTCGGAGTGGTCGGCCTGGGCGCCTGGCAGCTCGGCGCGGACTGGGGCACCGTGAGCGAGGACGACGCGATGGCCGTGCTGGCCGCCGCCGTGGACGCCGGGGTCACCTTCCTCGACACCGCCGACGTGTACGGCGACGGCCGCAGCGAGCAGCTGATCGGGCGCTTCCTGCGCTCCCGTCCCGACGCCGGGCTGACCGTCGCCACCAAGATGGGCCGCCGGGTCGAGCAGCGGCCGGAGGCGTACACCCTGGCCAACTTCCGGCAGTGGACCGACCGGTCCCGGGCCAACCTGGGCATGGACACCCTGGACCTGGTCCAGCTGCACTGCCCGCCCACCGCCGTCTTCGGCGACGACGAGGTCTTCGACGCCCTGGACACCCTCGTCGCCGAGAAGGCCATCGCCGGGTACGGGGTCAGCGTGGAGACCTGCGACCAGGCGCTCACCGCGATCGCCCGGCCCGGGGTGGCCAGCGTCCAGATCATCCTCAACGCGGTGCGGCACAAGCCGCTGGAGCAGGTGCTGCCCGCCGCCGCGGCCGCCGGGGTGGGCATCATCGCGCGGGTGCCGCTGGCCAGCGGTCTGCTCTCCGGCCGGTACGACGAGCACACCGAGTTCCCGGCCGACGACCACCGCAACTACAACCGGCACGGCGAAGCGTTCGACGTCGGCGAGACGTTCTCCGGGGTCGACTACGAGCGGGGGCTGGCCGCCGTACGCCGGCTCGCGCCGCTGGTCGACGCGGACCGCAGCATGGCGCAGTTCGCGCTGCGCTGGGTGCTGGACCAGCCCGGCGTCACCGTCGTCATCCCCGGCGCCCGCGACGCCGACCAGGCCCGGCGCAACGCCGCCGCGGCCGACCTGTCGCCACTCTCGGCCGGGCAGGTGGCCGGCGTGCGCGAGGTCTACGACGAGCTGATCCGCCCGCAGGTGCACGACCGGTGGTGACCCGCTCACCGCGGGTGCTCGCGCCGCGCCGCCCGACCCGCCATGCTGTCCCGGCGGGGCGGCGCGCCGGCCGACCCCGCGGAGGGGGGACGCGATGAGGGGCTGGCTTCCGCTCACCCTCGGCCTGCTGGCCGTCGTGATCGGTGCGGTGTGGACGGTGCAGGGGCTCGGCTACGTCAGCGGCAGCGTGATGACCGACCAGCGCGTCTGGGCGGTGCTCGGCCCCGTCGTGGCCCTGGCCGGGCTGGTCGTGCTCTGGCTCGGCCTGCGCTCGCGTCGCCGACCCTGACCCGGCGACCGCCGGTCCGCACAACGGCGCCGGGGTGGGCGACAGACAGGGAAAGCCCCGCATCCCGGACGGGATACGGGGCTTCACAACGACCACTGGCCGGGTCGTCCCACTGGCCGGCGGGGGCCGGCCGCACTACTCAGATCGGACGGACCTGCTCGGCCTGCGGGCCCTTCTGACCCTGAGCGATCTCGAACTCCACCCGCTGGTTCTCCTCCAGCGAGCGGTAGCCGCTGGACTGGATGGCCGAGAAGTGGACGAACACGTCAGCACCCCCGCCATCGACGGTGATGAAGCCGAAGCCCTTGTCAGCGTTGAACCACTTCACGGTTCCCTGCGCCATGTGTATCTCCTTCTAAAACCGGTGGCCGTGCACGCCGTACGGCCGATTGGCCGTTTCGAGCAGCGGCGCCTGAGGCGGCCCCCACGAAGGAGACTTCTCTCAACCCACGCCATCTCGCAGCAGCGTGGAACAGCAAATCACGTACCCAAAAAGCCTGTCACGACCTCTCCGACGAATTTCTCCGACATGTGACCTGACGGATGTCCGAGATCGCTGGCCGGCGTGCGACGCCATGCGAAAGGCCCCCTTCCCGTCGATGGGGGAAGGGGGCCGATGTCGCCGCGCTGGTCAGTCCGGCCAGTGGCCGGTCATCCGGCGGACGCCGACCGCGCCACCCCGGTCCACGGCGGCCCGGACCACCGCGAAGATGGCCCCCTGCAACGCCGCCGCGGCCAGGATCTCGCCCCAGCCACGGTCCTCGTCGGTGGCGCTGGGCGCCTCGCCGTCGCCCGCCGTGACCTTCCAGACCTGCCGGAAGATCGCGCCGGCCACCGTACCGGCGGCGATACCCAGCAGCACGCCGGCCGGTCGGTACGCGGCCCTGCCGATGCCCTTGCTCACCTACGCCTCCCCCGCACGATCATCAGCACCACCACGGTGGCCACCGCACCGGCGGCGATGGCCGCCCATGGCACCGGGTTGCGTCGAACCAACTCGCCCTTCTCGTGTGCCTGCGCCCGCGCGTCCTCGGCGCGGCGCACGGCCTGCCCGCGCACGCGGGCCACGGTCTGCGCCGCCTGCTCGCGCATCCGCTCCTTCGCCTGCCCGGCGGACTCCTTCAGTCGCGCCTTGACGTCCGCCTTGGCGGCCAGCGCCTCCATCGTCTCGCCCAACTCGACGCGGGTGCGACGGATCTCCTCGCGGAGCGCCTCCGTGTCACCGGTCCCGTTGCCCGTCATGACCGTCCCCTGTCCTTCACCGCGGCGGTGACGGTGTCCACGTCGGCGCGGAGGCTGCGGACCGTGTCCGCCGGAACCGGCGGGACCGCACGGCTGACCTGCTTCTTGCCCAGCAGGGCGAGGACGCCGGCCACCAGGAAGAGGGCGACCGCCACGATCAGCGCGGCGGCCCAGGCGGGCAGCACCAGGTCGAGCAGCAGGATCGCTGCGGCGACCAACGCGCCCAGGCCGAAGAACGCCATCGCCCCGCCGCCGCCGAACAGACCGATCCCGATGCCGGCGTGCTTGCCCTTCTGGGTCAACTCCGCCCGGGCCAGCGCAAGTTCGTCCCGCACCAGGCGGGAGACCTGCTCGGTGGCCCGCTGCACCAGCTCGGCGGTGGAGGGCTCACTCCCGTTCTGGGATGTGCGGGCGTTCGTCACATCAGCCATGCTGTCCTCCTTTCCTCATCACCGCGCTGTATGCCCGGAGTCGCCGCCCGTCAATCCTCCAAGAGCGCCAACCCGGTCGCCGTCCCCGTCGTCCGGTTGCACCCCGGCTCGGCGTCCGGCCGCCCCCCGATCACGGTAGAGACGTCCGGCAGCAGGTCCCCCGCCTAAGCCCGGTCAAACCTCCCGGAACGGACGGGACCTCACCTACTC
>NZ_QGKR01000291.1 GCF_003172955.1 Micromonospora acroterricola
GGCTGCGCCGGCGGTTCCCCCGTCCCCCGGTCCGGGCACGGCGGACGGGCCGGACCGGTCAGCCGGGTCACCCACCGACGCGGTCCCCGCGCCAGACCAGGAGCCACCCGCGCTCGATTCGGAGCCGCCACCGGACGCCGCTGAGCCGCCCATACCCGACGTCGACGCTCCCCCGGCCGCCCCTGGGCCACCGGCGCTCGACCCCGCGATGCCGCCGGGCGCCGCTGAGCCAGCCGCACCGAACCCCGAAGTGCCGCCCGACGCCGCCGAGCCACCCACGCCCAACCCCGAAGTGCGGCCGGACGCCGCTGAGCCACCCGCGCCGACCCCCGAGGTGCCGCCCGGCGCGGGCGGCGGGGTGGCGGGCGGCTGGTCGACGCCGATGGCCCGGCCTAGCTGGTCGAGGCGGTGGCCCTGGGCGGTCAGCCGCTGGTGCAGGTAGTCGACGGCGGCGTGCAGGTCGCGGCGGCGCGCGGACTCGGCCGCCGCGTCCCGCTCGCCGGTACGGCGCTGTTCGGCGAGCTGTCGGGCCAGCGCCGCGTACTCCTCGAAGGACACGTCAGCTCTCCCCGTCCGGCTCGTGCTCGTCGCGGGCGAACGGCACGATCAGCCGGGTGCGCTGGTCGTGCCGGTCGACCAGCAGCGCCCGGTCGGCGCGGGGCGTGTAGGCGAGGTCGTGCACCCCGAGGTGGAGGGCAAGCTCGGCGCCGGGCACGTTGAGCGCGACCAGGCAGGCGACGTCGTCGCGGTTCTGGGTGCCGCCGAGGTCGTCGGCGAGCCGGCGCAGGCCGCGCCACCAGCCGAGCAGGTGTACCCCCTGGGCGGGGCCCTGCCGCAGCAGGGTGCGCAGGTCGTCCAGGCCGGAGCGGAAGGTGACCGGGTCGGCCGCGCCGAGCACCGGCGCGGCGGCGTCCATGCCGAACACCACCAGGTACTCGCGCCCGGCGGGCGTGTCGGCCAGCGTGGCGATCCGGTCGCGCAGCCCGGTCGCGTCGAGCCGCTGCACCGGGTGGCCGGCGGCCCGCAGCGCGGTGTCGGTCTCGTCGGCGACCGGGTCGGCGGCGGTGACCAGCGAGGCCAGCAGGAACCGGGCGTCGCCGGCGGCGTGCTGGCGGGCCAGGCCGAGCGTCGCGGCACGCAGCACGTCCGCGCCGGCCGGCGCTGTGCCGACCACGGCGAGGTGCCGGCCGGGGGTGGCGTCCATCAGGAACAGCGCGGTGGTGCCGTGCACGTCGACGGTCCGGCCGACCAGGGCCATCGGGCGCCGGCCACCGGGGCGCAGCCCGGCGAACGTTGGGTCGTCCTCGATCCGCGCCGCCTCGTACCCCTTGAAGACCGCCGGCGCCCGCGCACCCGGCGGGCGGGCCTGCCACAGCTCGTGGCGCAGCGCGGCGAGGTCGGCGGCGGCGGCGTGCGCGTCGGGGAAGCGCAGCACCGTGTCGGCGCCGACCGCGCCGGCGGCGGTGTTGACCACGGCGGAGCCGATCGGCAGGGCCGCGGCGGCGTCGTTGAGCGGGTCGAGCACGCCGCCACCACCGGGCAGCGCCACCCGCAGCGCGAACTGCCCGAAGATCGCCTCGGCCCGGCCGTAGAGCGCCTCGATGCCGGTCATGCTCTGGCTGGCCAGCACCAGGTGTACGCCGTAGGAGCGACCCTTGCGGGCCAATTCCTCCAGCAGGTCGACGGACTCGCGGGCCAGCGCGTCGTTGCCGGCGAGCAGCACGTGGAACTCGTCGACGACCGCGACGATGCGCGGCAGTGGGTTGTCGCGTGGCAGGTCGGCGAGTTTGGTGACGCCGTGCCGCTTGAGCGCGGTGGCCCGGCGCTGGGCTTCGCGGCGCAGCTCGCGCAGCACGGCGAGGCCGTACTCCCGGTCGGATTCGATGCCGACGGCGCGGGCGTGCGGCAGCCAGGACGGGTCGCGCCCGGTGGGCACGAACTCGGTGAAGCTCACGCCCTCCTTGAAGTCGAGCAGGTAGAGCTGCAACTCCGCCGGGGAGTAGCGGGCGGCCAACCCGTAGAGCACGTCGAGCAGGAACACCGTCTTGCCCGCGCCGGTGCGCCCACCGACCAGCCAGTGCGGTGTGGCGTCGTCGAACGCGACGGTCAGCGGGGCGCGACCGGCCCGGCCGATCACGGTGCGCAGCCCGTTTCCGGCGGACTCGGCCCAACGCCGCTCCGGCAGCAGTTCGGCGAAGTGCAACGCGTCGGTGCGGCGGGCGGCGGCGCCCAGGTGCTCGGCGAGCGCGCGTACCGATGCCGGCGGAGGATCGCCGTCGAGCAGCACCGGCGCGGCGAGGCCTTTGCCGTCGGCGCTGAACGGAACGCCGGGAGGGTCGCCGACGTGCGCGTACCCCTCGGTGAGCCGGACCGCGGTGGTGCCGCCCAGCGGCGGCGAGGTCTCGCCCGGCAGCCGGGACGGGTGCCCGGCGAGCAGCACGCAGACGGCGGCGGCCGGGCCGGCGTGGGTGAGCGCGGCGAGCCGCGCCAGCTCGCGCGGCGGTGGCGCGGCGGTGGCGACCACCACCAGCAACTGCCGGGTGCCCGGGTCGGCGTGCTGCGCGGCGCGGGCGTGCTGTTCGGCGGCGTCCAGCAGCGCGGCCACCTCCGCCTCGCCGGTGGCCGGCGGGTCGAAGACCCCGGCGTCGAGCAGCGGGCGCAGCGGACCGAACGTCGCGCCCAGCGCGGCGGTGTCGATGCCGACGACCCGGACCTGACCGGCCGGGGCGGTGGCGACCAGACGCAGCACGAGCGCCCGCAGCAGCCCGGCCACCCGAGAGTCCCGGGCGTCGGTGTCCAGCGCCAGGTGGTTGCCTCCGCCGAGCGGCAGCAGCACGGGAAAGCCACCGTCGGGGGTGGACGCCTCACCGATCCGGACCGCGGTCGGCGTGTCGGTGAGCGAGGTGGCGCCCGGGGTGGGGGTGGCCAGCGCGCCGCCGATGCGGGCCAGTCGGGCCACCAGCTCGCCGGCGCCGACCGGCGCGGCGGGGGCCGGTGCCGCGCCCAGCACACCCCGGGCGGTGTCCAGGTGTGCCCGGGCGGCTCGGTGGGCGGTGACCGCCTGCCGGTACGCCGACGCGAGCCTGCCCACGCTCTGCCTCCCACGCCACGGCTGTCCGGTTCGCGGAAACCCTAACGGACGGCGGCGACACCGGGACAGTACCAACGCGGCGCGACGGGCCTGAATTGCCGTGCGGCGGCCGACGGTCCGAGGTGGACCGCCGGCCGCCACCGGGGGGTGCGGGTCAGCCGGTGACCGCGTTCAGCGCTGGCAGGTAGCCGTAGCGGTAGCCGTCGGAGTCGGGGTGGTACGCCTCGATGACGCCGCTGACGTCGTGGATCCAGGGGTCGCCGGCGCAGACGCCGTGCCCGGCGAAGTAGGGCCGGGTGTCGGCGAAGGTCGCGCCGGCGGCGTTGGCCCGGCCGGCGGTGACCGAGGCGAGCACGTCGGCGGCCTCGTTGAGGATGGTGCGCTTGTAGGTGCTCATCGCCAGCCAGCCGCAGGACGTCGTCTCGAACAGCCTCGGGTAGCCCAGCACGATCAGCCGCGCGTTCGGTGCCCGGTTGCGGATGGCGGAGTAGGTGGCGTCGAGCCGGCCGGGCAGCGTCGAGGTGGCGAAGGACTTGGCGTTGTTGACGGCGTTGGTGCAGGACGAGGTGCTGCCGAACCGGCAACTGGTGATCACGTCGGCGAAGCCGGCGTCGTTGCCGCCGATGGTGATGGTGACGAGGGTGGTGGCGGTGCTGAGCGCGTTGACCTGGTCGTTGAGCACGTCGGCGGTGACCGCGCCGCCGCAGGCCGGGAAACTGAAGCTGGTCACGCCGTGGGCGGCGGCCCAGAGCGGGGCGTACGACTTCTGGCTGCGCAGACAGGTGGACCAGTCGTACGGGCCGGCGCCGACGCCGGAGGAGTACGAGTCGCCGAGCGCGACGTAGTTGATGGCGGCGGCCTGCGCGGTGCCGGGGACGAGCACGGCGCCGAGGGCGGCGGTGAACACGGCGACCAGCGCGGCCAGGGCGCGGGCCAGCGGGCGGTGGGGCATGACGGACCTCCACAGGACGGGGGTGGTGGGATCCTGCGACCGCGCGCGTGGCCAGGGGTGGAGCGGTTGTTACCAGGCGGTAATGGTATCGAAACACTTCCATCAATGGAATAGACCGGCGCGCCGCGTGCCGGGCCGGCGGCGTTCACGATTGTCGATTAGGTTGACGGTGCGAACACCCCGATGGAGGGAGTCCACCTCGTGCGACGAGTCCTCACGGCGGCCACCGCCGCCCTGACCCTCACCACCGCCGGCACCATGCTCACCGGCGGCCCCGGCCAGGCCGCCCCGGCGACCTGGGGCCGGCCCACCGTCACGCTCGCGCCGCAACCCGGCGCACCCGGGCTGGGCGACAGCTACTTCCCCGACTACGGCAACGGCGGCTACGACGTCTCGCACTACGACGTCCGGCTGCGCTACGACCCGGCCACCGACCTGCTCACCGGCACCACCACGATCCTCGCCACCGCGACCGAGGATCTCTCCCGCTTCAACCTGGACTTCCTGCTCGACGTCGAGTCGGTGCGGGTCAACGGCTGGGCGGCGAGCACCAGCACCGCCGGCGCACACGAGCTGGTGGTCACCCCTGCCCGCACGGTGACCCGGGGCCAGCAGCTCACCATCGTGGTGCGCTACGCCGGCATCCCGTCGGAAACCCTGGTCGGCGACTACACCGGCTGGACACGCACCGACGACGGGGCGCTGGCGGTCAACGAGCCGGAGTCGGCGTGGTGGTGGTTCCCCAGCAACGACCACCCGCTGGACAAGGCCACCTTCGACATCTCCGTGTCGGTGCCCACCGGCGTCGAGGTGATCAGCAACGGCGTGCAGCCGAGGCCACCGCTCGCCGAGCCCGGCAACCGCACCCGGTGGATCTGGCGGACCACCTCACCCACCGCCACCTACCTGGCCTTCATGGCGATCGGCCAGTACGACATCGTCACCGACACCACGCCGAGCGGCCAGCCGATCGTGAACGCGTACAGCACCTCGCTCGGCGCGCTGGGGCCGGCGGCCCGCGCCAGCATCGAGCGGACCGCCGAGATCGTCGACTGGGAGAGCGGGATCTTCGGCCCGTACCCGTTCGAGGCGCAGGGCGGCGTGGCCGGCCCGGTGGACGGCATCAGCTTCGCGCTGGAGACGCAGACCCGACCGGTGTACGGCCCGGGCTTCTGGCGGCGCGGCGCCAACACCTCCGTGGTGGTGCACGAGAACGCCCACCAGTGGTTCGGCGACTCCGTGTCGGTGGCGGACTGGCGTCACATCTGGCTCAACGAGGGCTTCGCCTCGTACGCCGAGTGGCTCTGGTCGGAGGAGCAGGGCGAGGGCACCGCCCAGGAGTTGTTCGACTTCACCTACGCCAGCTACCCGGCCGACTCTGAGTTCTGGCAGGTGCTGCCCGGTGACCCGGGCGCCGACCGCGTCTTCGACAACGCCGTCTACGACCGGGGCGCGATGACGCTGCACCAGCTGCGGCTGGCCGTGGGCGACGACGCGTTCTTCGAGATCCTGCCGGCCTGGACCGCCGAGCACCGGTACGGCAACGGCACCGTCGCGCAGTTCCAGGCCCTGGCCGAGCGGATCTCCGGGCTGGACCTGGACGACCTGTTCACCACCTGGCTGTTCACCGCCGGCCGTCCGGACGTGGCCACCGCGGCGCGCAAGGCCGCCCCGCCGGCCGAACCGAAGTCCTGGGCCAAGATCCGTGAGGCTCACCGACTGCTGGCGCACTGAGCCCGACGTCGACCGGGAGGCCCGCTGCCACACGCGGCGGGCCCCCCGGCCGGCCCGGCGCAGCCCGAGACGGAGCCGGACCGGTCAGGTGGGTCGGGCACACCCGGCGGCGTGTCCGCTGTCCCGTGCCGGCCCGGCCGGTCGGCCCCGGGCGGTCTTCGGCGCGCAGACGGGGCAGAACAGGACCGGGCGGCCCGGCCGCGCCTGGGTCGTCGGCAGCGGCCGCGGCGTCAGCTGGCCGCCAGCGACCGCGCCGGCGTGCCGGACGAGGCGGGACGGCCTGCGCGCAACCCCCCGCACCGGCCGCCGGAGCGCCGGTCCGACCAGCGCCAGGGTGAGCGCCCGGTGCAGCCGGTGACCGCGCTGCCGGTCCAGGGCGACCGCCACCGTCACGGTGGCAACCGCCGCCACGGACCCGGCCAGGACCAGCGTCTGCCGGGGCCCGGCGTGTTCGGAGAGCCAGCCGAGCAGCGGCGCGCCGGCCGCCGCGGACACCGAGCCGGTGGCCGCGAGCGCGGCGAGTACCCGTCCCCGCATCGCGCCGTCGGTGTCGAGCTGGGCGCGGGTGCCGACGGTGGTGTCGATGAGCACCGCGGCGGCGGCGATCGGCAGGATCACCGCCGCGAAGCTCCAGGTTCCCGGAGCCAGGCCGGCGGCGATCTGCAGGCCGCTGGCCAGCAGACCGGCAGTGACCAGGGTTCGGTAGCCCAGGTCACGCCGGCGGGCCGCGACGAGCGCGCCCAGCACGGTCCCGACCGCGAACACGGTCGACAGGAGGCCGTAGCCGGACGCCCCCGCGTCGAGGGGTCCTTCGCTCATCGCCGCCATCGTCACCTGGTAGTTGCGTCCCAGGCTGCCGAGCACGAACGCCAGGGCGAGGGCGAGCAGCAGCACCGGCTGCCCCCGCAGGTAGACGAACCCGGCACGGACGCCGCCGCGGGTGGGGCCGCGGTCCGGCGCCGCCACCTGGCGACCGTGCAACGCCCCCTGCCGGATGCCGAAGAGCGCCACGACCACGGCGAGGAAGCTCGCCGCGTTGATGCCGAAGAGCAGCGCGGGGCCGACGGAGGCCACCACGACGGCACCGATACTCATACCGAGGATGCGGCCGGCGGAGTTGGTGAGCGAGCCGAGCGCCAACGCGTTGCCGAGCGTCTCGCGGTCCACCAGGTTGAAGGCCCAACGACCCAGCACCGGGCCCTCGATCGCCGACACGGCGCCGGTGAGCAGGGAGATCACGAAGACCAGCGGCAGGCCGCCGACACCGGTCAGCGCGACCGCCGCCAGCCCCGCGGCGAGTGTCGCGTGGGCCACCTGGGCGGCGATCAGCAGAGGCCGGGCGGGGAGCCGGTCGGCCAGCACGCCGCCCCAGATGCTGAGCAGCAGCGTGGGCGCGGCCTGGAGCAGCACGGCGACGCCCATGGACGTCGCCGACCCGGTCTCCTTCAGCACGTACCAGTTGACGCCGAGGACCTGCATCCAGGTCCCGATGACGGAGACGAACCCGGCGAGCGCCCAGATCCGGTAGTTCCGGTGGCGCAGCGCGGCGAAGGTGGCACCTCTGGGCACGACGGAACCTCCGGTGCGAGCGAGGCATGACGATCACGCCGATCGCGGCGCGGTCCGGCAGCGGACAAGTCTGCGATAATTAAACCGATCTGCCCATATCCGTTACCGGCCGTACCGGCGCACGCCGACCGGCCGGCGCGGTAAACCACCGCGCCGGCCAGACATTTCCGTCCGTCGGGTTACGCCCTGAGTCAGCCCACGGCGAGCGGCTGCGAGCCCGGGGCCACCGGCGCCGGCAGCGCGCCGACGCCGCCGAGATAGCCGTGGATCGCGGCGGCCGCCGCACGCCCCTCGGCGATGGCCCACACGATCAGCGAAGCGCCCCGGTGCATGTCACCGGCCACGAACACCCCGTCGGCGTCGGTCTGCCAGTCGTCGCGGGCGTCGACCGCGCCGCGGGGATTGCGGGCGATCCCGAACTGCTCCAGCAGCGGCTGCTGCTCGGTGCCCTCGAAGCCGATCGCCAGCAGCACCAGGTCGGCCGGCAGCTCCCGCTCGGAGCCCGGCAGCACGGTGACGACCCGCCTGCCGTCGCGCCTCTCCACGGTCACCTCGGCGATCCGCACCGCCCGCACCTGACCGGCGCCGTCGTCCACGAACTCCTGCACCGCCACCGCGAAGACCCGCTCGCCGCCCTCCTCGTGCGCCGGGTAGCTGCGCAGGATCCACGGCCAGGTCGGCCACGGGTCCCGCGCCTCGTCGCGCTCCCGCGGCGGCCGCGGGTAGAGGTCGAGCTGGTGTACGCCGGCAGCGCCCTGCCGGTGCGCGACGCCGAGGCAGTCAGCCGCGGTGTCACCACCACCGATGATCACCACGTGCTTGCCGGCCGCGTCGATCGGCGTGCCGTCCGGCAGCACCGCCGGGACCGGACCGCCGGCGCCCTCGCCGGGCGCACCGGCGACCGCGCGGTTCGCCGCGACCAGGTGCGCCATCGCCTGGTGTACGCCACGCAACGCCCGCCCCGGGGTCTCCGGGGTGTCCCGGCCCCGCAACGCGCCGCAGGCCAGCAGCACCGCGTCGTGCTCGGCGCGCAACTGCTCGGCGGTGACGTCCACCCCGACGTTCACGCCGGTGCGGAAGCGCACCCCCTCGGCGGCGAGCTGGGCCAGCCGGGCGTCGATGTGCCGCTTCTCCAGCTTGAAGTCGGGGATGCCGTACCGGAGCAGGCCGCCGATCGCGTCGTCGCGCTCGTACACCGTCACCGCGTGACCGGCGCGAGCCAGTTGCTGTGCGGCGGCCAGGCCGGCAGGCCCGGAACCGACCACGGCGACCGACCTGCCCGACGGCGCCGGCACCGGGCGGGGTGTAAACCCGCGGGCCGCCGCGGCGTCGGCGATCTCCACCTCGACCTGCTTGATGGTCACCGGCTGGCCGCCGGAGATGCCGAGCACGCAGGCCGCCTCGCACGGCGCGGGGCAGAGCCGGCCGGTGAACTCCGGGAAGTTGTTGGTGGCGTGCAACGACTCCACCGCGGCGTCCCAGTTGCCGGTGCGGACCAGGTCGTTCCAGTCCGGGATGCGATTGCCCAGCGGGCAGCCGTCGTGGCAGAACGGGATGCCGCAGTCCATGCACCGGGTGGCCTGCTCACGGACCAGTTCCTCGCCGGCCGGCGGGTACACCTCACGCCAGTCGCTGATCCGCACCGGCACCGGACGGCGGGCCGGCAGTCGCCGGTCGTAGCGCAGGAAACCGTTCGGGTCAGGCACGAGCCACCTCCTGGGCGGCCACCCGCGGGGCGGGCGGCACCGGCGCGGCTGGCGGCGCGCTGAGCGCGCTCATCACCGCGTCGTCGACGTCGCGGCCGGCGGCTTCGGCGGCCCTCATGATCTCCAGCACCCGGCGGTAGTCGCGGGGCACCACGGCGGTGAACTCGTCCACCGCCTCCGGCCAGCGCTTGAGCAGCTCCTCGGCGACCGCCGACCCGGTCTCGGCCACGTGCCGCTGGACGAGCTCGTGCAGCAGCGCCTGCTCCTGCTCACGCAGCGGCGCCAGGTCGACCAGCTCCGCGTTCACCCGGGCCCGGTCCAGCCGGTGCACGAACGCCGTGCCACCGGACATCCCGGCGGCGAAGTTGCGGCCGGTCGCGCCGAGCACCACCACCGTCCCACCGGTCATGTACTCGCAGCCGTGGTCGCCGACGCCCTCGACCACCGCGACCGCGCCGGAGTTGCGCACCGCGAACCGTTCCCCCACCCGGCCGCGCAGGAAGACCTCGCCCGCGGTGGCCCCGTACAGGATGGTGTGGCCGGCGATGATCTGGTCCTCGGCCCGCTCCCCCGGCTCGGCGTCGGCGTCCAGGAACGGCGCGGCGGCGTCCGGTCGGACGATGATCCGGCCGCCGGAGAGGCCCTTGCCCACGTAGTCGTTGGCGTCGCCGTGCAGCCGCAGGGTCACCCCGCGCGGGAGGAACGCCCCGAACGACTGCCCGGCGGTGCCGTGCAGCACGAACTCGATGGTGTCCTCGGGCAGGCCGGCGCCGCCGAAACGGCGGGTCACCTCGCCGCCGAGCATCGCGCCGACGCTGCGGTGCTCGTTGCGCACCGCCACCTCGACCCGAACGGGCGCGCCGTCGGCCAGCGCCGGGCGGGCGAGCGCGATCAGCTCGTTGTCCAGGGCGTGCTCCAGGCCGTGGTCCTGGGCGCGTACGCCCCGACGCGCGGCGCCGGCCGGCAGCTCCGGCAGGTGCAGCACGGGTGCCAGGTCGAGGCCGTGCGCCTTCCAGTGCGTCACCGCCGGGGCCACGTCGAGCAGCTCGGTCTGGCCGATCGCCTCCTCGATCGAGCGGAAGCCCAGCTCGGCGAGGTAGCCGCGGACCTCCTCGGCGAGGAACAGGAAGAAGTTCTCCACGAACTCCGGGGTGCCGGTGAACCGCTCCCGCAGCACCGGGTTCTGGGTGGCGATGCCGACCGGGCAGGTGTCCAGGTGGCAGACCCGCATCATCACGCAGCCGGCGACGATCAGCGGCGCGGTGGCGAAGCCGAACTCCTCCGCGCCGAGCAGCGCCGCGACCAACACGTCCCGGCCCGTCTTGAGCTGGCCGTCGACCTGCACGGTCACCCGGTCCCGCAGCCTGTTGAGCAGCAGCGTCTGCTGCGCCTCGGCCAACCCCAGCTCCCAGGGGGTGCCGGCGTGCTTCAGCGAGTTCATCGGGGACGCCCCGGTGCCGCCGTCGTGGCCGGAGATCAGGATGACGTCCGCCTTGAGCTTGGCCACCCCGGCGGCGACGGTGCCCACGCCGACCTCGCTGACCAGCTTCACGTGCACCCGGGCGGCCGGGTTGACGCACTTCAGGTCGTGCACCAGCTGGGCGAGGTCCTCGATCGAGTAGATGTCGTGGTGCGGCGGCGGGGAGATCAGACCGACGCCCGGGGTGGCGTGCCGGGTCCGGGCGATCCACGGCCAGACCTTGTTGCCGGGCAACTGCCCGCCCTCGCCCGGCTTGGCGCCCTGGGCCATCTTGATCTGGAGGTCGTCGGCGTTGACCAGGTACTCGCTGGTGACGCCGAAACGGCCGCTCGCGATCTGCTTCACCGCGGAGCGGCGGGCCGGGTCGTGCAGCCGATCGACGTCCTCGCCGCCCTCGCCGGTGTTGGACTTGCCGCCCAGCCGGTTCATCGCGATGGCGAGCGTCTCGTGCGCCTCCGCCGAGATCGACCCGTACGACATGGCGCCGGTGGCGAACCGCTTGACGATCTCGGTGGCCGGCTCGACCTCCTCGATCGGCACCGCCGGGCGGACCCCGGTACGCAGGGTGAACAGCCCTCGCAGCGAACCGGCCCGCGCGGCGAGCTCGTCGACCTTCGCGGTGTACTGCCGGAAGACGTCGTACTGCCGGCTGCGGGTGGCGTGCTGGAGCAGGAAGACCGTCTCCGGGTTGAACAGGTGCAGCTCGCCCTCACGCCGCCACTGGTACTCGCCGCCGACCTCCAGCCGCCCGGAGGCGGCGGCGCCCGCCGGCGGCCAGGCCAGCGCGTGCCGGGCGGCCACCTCGGTGTGGACGCCGGCCAGCCCCACCCCGCCGATCCGGCTGGGGGTGCCCCGGAAGTAGCGCTCGACGAGCCGCTTGTCCAGGCCAACCGCCTCGAAGACCTGCGCCCCGCAGTACGACGAGACCGTCGAGATGCCCATCTTCGACATGATCTTCAGGACGCCCTTGCCGAGCGCCTTCGCGTAGTTGCGGACCGCGGCGGCCGGTTCCACGCCGACCAGCGCGCCCGTGGAGATCATGTCCTCCACCGACTCGAAGGCCAGGTACGGGTTGACCGCCGCCGCGCCGTACCCGATCAGCACCGCCGCGTGGTGCACCTCCCGGCAGTCGCCGGACTCCACGATCAGCGCCGCCTGGGTACGGGTCTGCTCGCGCACCAGGTGCTGGTGCACGGCGGCGGTCAGCAGCAGCGACGGGATCGGCGCCAGGTCGGCGTTGGAATCCCGGTCGGAGAGCACCAGGATGCGGACGCCGTCCTCGATCGCCTCGGAGACGTGCCGGCAGATCTCGGTCAACCGCGCCTTGATGCCGGCGGCGCCCTCCCGGATGCGGTACAGCCCGGAGACCCGCACCGCCTTGAAGCCGGGCAGGTCGCCGTCCTCGTCGATGGAGAGGATCTTCGCAAGCTCGTCGTTGTCGATCACCGGGTGCGGCAGCACGATCTGCCGGCAGCTCGCCGCGCCCGGGTCGAGCAGGTTGCCCTCCGGCCCGATGGTCGACGCCAGGCTGGTTACCAGCTCCTCCCGGATGGCGTCCAGCGGAGGGTTGGTGACCTGGGCGAAGAGCTGGTGGAAGTAGTCGTAGAGCAGCCGCGGCCGGGTGGACAGCGGCGAGATCGGAGTGTCCGTGCCCATCGAGCCCAGCGGCTCGGCGCCGGTGCGGGCCATCGGCGCGAGCAGGATCTTCAGTTCCTCCTCGGTGTAGCCGAAGGTCTGCTGGCGGCGACGCACCGAGTCGTGCGTGTAGACGGTGTGCTCGCGGGCGGGCAGGTCGTCCAGCTCGATCAGCCCGGCGTGCAGCCACTCGGCGTACGGCTGCGCGGCGGCCAACTCGGACTTGATCTCCTCGTCGAGGACGATCCGGCCGGCGACGGTGTCGACCAGGAACATCTTGCCGGGCTGGAGCCGCCCCTTGGCGACGACCCGGGCCGGGTCGAGGTCGAGCACGCCCGCCTCGGAGCCGAGCACCACCAGCCCGTCGTCCGTACGCCACCAGCGCCCCGGGCGCAGCCCGTTGCGGTCCAGCACCGCGCCGACGATCTCGCCGTCGGTGAAGGCCACCGACGCCGGCCCGTCCCACGGCTCCATCAGGCTGGCGTGGAAGCGGTAGAAGGCGCGCTTGTCCGGCTGCATGCCGGGGTCGTTCTCCCACGCCTCGGGGATCATCATGAGCACCGCGTGCGGCAGGCTCCGCCCGGCCAGGTGCAGCAGTTCCAGGACCTCGTCGAAGTTCGCCGAGTCGGAGGCGCCGGGGGTGCAGACCGGGAAGACCCGCCGGATGTTGCCGGGAACGTTCGGCGAGCGCAGCAGCGCCTCGCGGGCCTGCATCCAGTTGCGGTTGCCGCGGATCGTGTTGATCTCGCCGTTGTGCGCGATGAACCGGTACGGGTGCGCCAGCGGCCAGGACGGGAACGTGTTGGTGGAGAACCGGGAGTGCACGAGGGCGATGGCGCTGTCCACCCGCTCGTCGCGCAGGTCCGGGTAGTACGCCGGCAACTGGTCGGGCGTGAGCATGCCCTTGTAGACCATCGTCCGGCTGGACAGCGACGGGAAGTACGCCGGCACGCCCCGCTCGGCGGTCTCCCGCTCGGCCTGCTTGCGCAGGCAGAACGCCACCCGGTCCAGCTCGATGCCGCGCAGCGCGGACCCGGCCGGCCCGGCGGGCGAGTCGGTGAGCCGGCGCGCGGCCAGGAAGATCTGCCGAACCCGGGGCATCGCCGCCAGGGCGGTCTCGCCGAGCCCGCTCGGGTCGGTCGGCACGTCCCGCCAGCCGAGCAGGTCCGCGCCCTCGACCAGCGCGTACTTCTCCACGACCCGACGGGCGCGGGCCTCGGCGACGTCGTCGTCGGGGAGGAAGACCAGGCCGGTGGCGTACTCGCCGGCCGGCGGCAGCGCGACGTCGGCCACCGCGCGCAGGAACGCGTCCGGGACCTGGATCATGATGCCGGCGCCGTCACCGGTGTTGGGCTCCGCGCCCCGGGCGCCGCGATGGTCCAGCCGGCAGAGCGCGCCGAGCCCGTTGGCGACGACCCCGTGTGAACGGCGGCCGTGCAGGTCCGCCACGAAGGCCACGCCGCAGGCGTCGCGTTCCTGCGCCGGGTCGTAGAGGCCCTGGGCGGACGGGCGGGGGCCGGGCGTCGGGGACGCCTGCGGGCTGTGCGGGTACGGAAAGGCCACCGGGCCTCCTGTCGTCACTCAGGTTGGAGCATGGTGGGGACGACGTCGGCCCGTGGGTCTGTTGAGTCTACGTTAGGGCGTAGGGCGCAAGGCCACCCAAGATTGATCACACCGTCCATAGTCTGGGACGTGTAGTCTCGCGCGGTGGATCCGCTGCACAACGACATCTTTGACCGGTTGGAACGCTTCTACGACGCGGTGCCCCGCGACGTCGCCGGTGCCGAGGAGCACGGCGGGCTGGTCCTGTTCGTCCGCGACGGCCCCGGCTGGCCGTTCTACGCCCGGCCCCGGATCGACGCCACCGAGCCGCCGTCGCTGGCCGACGTGACCTCGGTCCGCGAGCGGCAGCGGAAGCTGGGCCTGCCGGAGGCCTTCGAGTGGGTGCACGAGACGACCCCGGAGCTGCTGGCGGTGGCCCGCTCGGCGGGGCTGAGCGTGCTGGAGGCGCCGTTGATGGTGCTCGACCCGGCCGCACTGCCCGACCCGGCGACGCTCTCCGACGTACCCGTGCGGGTGCTGGCGGCCGACTCGCCCGACTTCGCCGCCGACGTGGCCGCCCGGCGGGCGGTGGCGGCGGTGTCGTTCGCCGCCGCCGGCACCGCGCGCGGCGACGCCGGCCCGGCCGAGCGCGACGCCGCGGTCACCGGGCTCGAGC